>CAZSOU010000016.1:27924-41533 GCA_964608595.1 uncultured Rhodanobacteraceae bacterium | reverse complement strand
GACAGCGAAATGGTCGGCATGTAGAAGATCATGTTGACCAGCATCACCCAGAACACCATGTCCGGGTCGCCCACGTGCGGCACCAGGAACAGCATGACCGCACCGCAAATCTGCAACGTGCCGTAGAGGCGTTCGGCGGGCACCCACTTGTCGGCGATGATGCCCGCGATCGACGGCATGAAAAGCGATGCGATGCCCATCGTCGAAAAGATCACGCCGAAGCTGGTGGACGACCAGTGCTGGGTGTGAAACCACCAGCTGCCGATAGTCAGAAGCCATGCTCCCCAGATGTAGTACTGGAGAAAATTCATGACGACGAGACGGAATTTGAGCATGGGCATCCCCCGCGGCCGCGGGGGCATCCCGGGCAAAACGATTCCTGCAGGTTAGATAATTGCCACGAGACGGGCAAGGGCGGATGGCGTAATGGCTTCCGGCCGATGACGCCGTGGCGCATCGCCGCCAGGGACTCACTGATCGATTCCAGGCAGGCGGCATCGGCCCGAAA
Organism: uncultured Rhodanobacteraceae bacterium; assembly: GCA_964608595.1. Classification (GTDB taxonomy): domain Bacteria; phylum Pseudomonadota; class Gammaproteobacteria; order Xanthomonadales; family Rhodanobacteraceae; genus Oleiagrimonas. The sequence continues at coordinate 41,025 of CAZSOU010000016.1, read as the reverse complement.
GGCACGCAGCGCGCTGGTTGTGGCGCCGGGAAGCCGGGCTGTCGTCCTCGCACCTCAAAGCCGTGGCCATCCATGGCCACTTCCGCGTGCGCCGACGCAGCCGTGATCCATGAACGGACAGACGGGTGCCATCGACTTGCAGATCACATCTGGCGCGATCCGAGTGCGTTTGCGACGCGGCGTTGCAGTTCCGGCAGCAGCTCGGTCTCGAACCACGGGTTGCGCTTGATCCACATCTGGTTGCGCGGGCTGGGGTGCGGCAGCGGCAGCAGGCCGTCGTCGATGAACTCGCGCCAGTGTTCGACCGTCTCGGTCAGCGTGCGCCGGCGGCGCGCGCCGAGCATGCCTTTGTGCGCGTACATGCCGATCACCAGTGTCAATTGCACCTTGGTCAGCAGCGGCATCAGTCGCGGATGCCAGGTGGGCGCGCATTCCGGACGCGGTGGCAGGTCGCCGCCCTTGCCGGTACCCGGGAAACAGAAACCCATGGGGACGATGGCGACCTTGGCCGCGTCGTAAAACGCGGCATCGTCGATGCCCATCCACTGACGCAGGCGCTTGCCGCTGACGTCGTTGAACGGGATGCCGGATTCGTGCACCTTGCGTCCCGGCGCCTGACTGACGATCAGCAGGCGCGATGATGTCGAGGCCTGCAATACCGGCCGCGGCCCCAGCGGCAGGTGCGCGGCACAAATCCGGCAGGCGCGGATATCGGCGAGGACGCGATCGAGTTTGCGAGACATGGCAGGATCGAAAATAGCGCGGATCAGAACGCGTCGAAAGCGGCTTGTTGCCACTGGCAGTCGGCCCGGGTGTCGCGCCCGTCGAAAGCCACCACGTCGAAACGACAGGGATGATCGGCATATTCCGGATGCGCGGCCAGAAAACCGCTGGCGGCACGAATCAGACGTTCGCGTTTGCGCAGCGTGATGCTGGCGGCGGCGCCGCCGAAGCGTGCGTCGTGGCGATAACGCACTTCCACGAATACCAGTGCATCACCATCGCGCATGACCAGATCCAGTTCGCCGAAGCGGGTGCTGAAGTTGCGTGCGACCGGTTTCAGGCCTGCTTTGCGCAGATGACGGCAGGCACGCTGTTCGAAGTTGTCACCGATGCGGCGCATCAGCCACCGGTTTGCGTGGCGGAAGAACCGGTCGGTGCCGGCGGTGCTGCGGGCGAAGCCGGCTCCGCCGTCGTTGCCGGAGTGGCTGGTTGTGCCGTCGGCACGGGGGTGATCGGTGCACCAATGTCGAGGTTGCCGGCCAGCGGGTGCGCCACGCCGTTGCTGAAGCTCGCCCAGGTCATGGTGCGGTGGATCTGGCCGAAGTCATCTTCGGACAGCCGCCCGCTGGCGCCTGCCAGATAGCTGCCGGTATGCGAACGCAGCCAGCCCAGATACGGTGCCAGCGACCAGGCATCCATGCCGAATGCGAAAAGACGTGCGCTGGCGCCGCGCGCGGTGGGCAAGCGGCTGGCCATGGCACGGCGTGGCGGCAGACCCGATTGGGTGTTGAACAACCACGGCGCATCGCAGAACACGATCCCGTCGAGGTCATTGTCGGCGATGGCGTCGGTGGTGCCGGCGTACACATGCGAGGTGGCGAAGACCGGCGCATCGATACCCGCCAGACGCATCTGCGGCATCAGCAATCGCGCCTGTTGCGGACGCATGCTGATGAAGATGCCGGTATCGGCGGAGCCGGTCAGGTCGAGACGGCCCAGTTGCGAGGCGTAATCGACTTGCGAGGGGCTCAGCGTCAGCATGGTCGTGACCTGCCCTCCGCTGCCTTCGAATTGCGCCCGGAACGCCTTGGCGGCCCGTTGTGCAAAACTTTCGCTGGAAACCACCATGGCGGCACGGTGCAGCCCGCGTTGCAGCATGTGACGTGCTACCTGGGCGCCTTCGGTTTCCGGTCGCAGCGCGAATTCGGTCATGTGCGGCGGCGGCAGCGAATTGCTGTCGGGATGGTTGAGCGCAAGCACCGGAACGGGCAGGTCGGCCTGTTGGGCAATGGCACCGACGCTGGCGCGTGTCAGCGGCCCGATCACCAATGTGGCGCCGTTGCCGACCGCTTGCCGGTAGGCGGCGACAGCGGCGGCGGGAGCGCCGGTAGTGTCGTACACCTTGACGGGGGGCAGAACGGCATCACTCCGGCCGGCTTGAAAGTAGGCGGCAAAAAAGCCCTCGCGGATCGCTTTCGCCGCGGCCACCAGACCGGGGGAGCCGGTGGCGGGCAGCAGCAGGGCGACCTGTTGCGGCATCACGAAACCTTCGGCCTGATCGGCGCCCGGCATCATGGTGCCCACGGCCCGGGTCAACGAGGGCGCGGCACGTGCCACGCTGATACCCATGCGACTCAATGCTTCGGCGACCCAGCGCCGCAGCGGGGCCTCGGGTGGCAGGCTTTGCGCGTGTTGTTGCAAGGTGGCGGCGTCGATACCCGACAGCAACTGCAGGATTTGTTGACTGTTGGCGGCGCGGTCGCCGTCGGCGAGCATGGGGTTGAGCTTGGCCCGTGTTTGCGCGGCCTGCCAGGGATGGTTCGTGTCGGCGAGTGCTTGCGCACGCACATCCAGCGTGCGGCGGCGCAGCGGGTCGGGCAAGCCGTCGCTCGGTTGGCGGGTCAAGTCGAGCGCACGGGCGGCATTGCCTTGTTCGAGTGCGATTTCGGCTTCGAGCAGGTTGTAATGGCGGATATCGTTCGCAGACAACCGGCCGGGGTCGATCCGGCCCAGCATCCGGCTGGTTTGAGACGTCGCCTCGGCGGCGTGCCAGGCCTCGGCGGCACGCAGGCGATAATGGTCGCCGGAGGACCGGTTTTGTGCCGCAAGTTGTTGCCACGCCTGAGCTGCCTGCGCGTATTGACCGTCGGCATAAAGCTGCCGGGCATGTTGTCCTTGCGCCTGCTGTTCGGGGGTCGGCGTGCTGACGGTGGTGGCACAACCGGCCAGTGCCAGCATCAGCAACAGGCTGGAAAGGCGAAGTAGACGCATGATGCAAAATCCCCGATGACAATCCCGCCGCGCGTTTTGACGGCCGTTTGCGCGATGATAGCCGATCATGATCGTTTGACCTGGAGGTTTCATGGCTATCGTTCAGCCTGGCACCCTGTGGGTGGTGGCAACGCCCATCGGCAATCTGCACGACCTGTCGGCGCGCGCCGCCGCCGTGCTGGGGCAAGTGGCGCTGGTCGCCGCGGAGGACACGCGCCACACCCGTCCGCTGCTGGCGCATTACGGCATCGACAAGCCGCTGACGGCGTTGCACGAACACAACGAGCGTGATGTCGTCGATCAATTACTGGCGCGGCTTGCCGAAGGCGACGACGTGGCACTGGTTTCCGATGCCGGCACGCCGCTGATCAGCGACCCGGGATTTCGTCTGGTGCGCGCCGCGCGTGCCGCCGGGGTTCGCGTGAGCCCCGTGCCGGGTGCCTGCGCCGCCATCGCCGCGCTGTCGGCGGCCGGATTGCCGAGCGACCGCTTCGTGTTCGAGGGGTTCTTGCCCGCCAAAACGACTGCGCGCAAGGCCCGTTTGCGGGCGCTGGACGCCGAAACGCGCACCTTGATCTTTTACGAGTCTTCGCATCGCATCGCGCAGAGCCTGGCCGACATGGGCGACATGTTCGGCGGCGATCGCGAAGCGGTATTGGCGCGCGAGTTGACCAAGCGTTTCGAAACGGTCATCAGTGCGCCATTGCAAGCCCTGGCCACGCGTGTGGCCGGCGATCCCGACCAGCAGCGTGGCGAATGCGTGGTGCTGGTTGCCGGGCGTCGTGATGGCGCCGACGCCAAGTTGACTGAAGGTCGTCGCGTGTTCGACATCCTGCGCGACGAGCTGCCACCCGCACGCGCCGCCAAGCTTGCCGCGGCGATTACCGGCGCGCCGCGCAAGGCGTTGTATGGGGAGGGCGGCGACTAGGGGCCTGGGTTGGGTGGGGCCGTCGCGGCCATCGGCCGCTCCCCCAAGGCTGGCCTGGAATTTACGGAAACTCTTTGTGGGAGCGGCCGGTGGCCGCGATGGCCGCAACCCGCACGAAGATTCCATTGCGGGTTCCGCTTCCACCCGTCACCCGTCCCCTCGCTCCGCGCGCCAATGCCGGCTACACTCCACCGCGGAGTCGGCCGGACAGTCGCGGTGTGCTTTGCGTGCATCGAGGAAAGTCCGGGCTCCGCAGGGCAGGGTGCCAGGTAACGCCTGGGCAGTGTGAACTGACGGCCAGTGCAACAGAGAGCAGACCGCCGAACGGCATCTTCGGATGTGCGTGGCAAGGGTGAAAGGGTGCGGCAAGAGCGCACCGCGCGCGGGGACAACGCCGCGTGGCACGGTAAACCCCACCCGGAGCAAGACCGAATAGGGGAGCATCGGCGTGGCCCGCGTCGCTCCCGGGTAGGTTGCTTGAGCCCGACGGTGACGTCGGGCCCAGAGGAATGACTGTCGCGCCTTCGGGCGTACAGAACCCGGCTTACAGGCCGGCTCCGTTCTGGTTCTGGACCGACCGCGCCTTGTTGTGGGCGCGGTCGGTTTTTTCTTGAGGGGTTGCGGATTCGGGGTTCGCCGCGCGGGCCTGGAAGAACATGCGCACGGCAACCCGTTGATCCCCGAGCCCCGGTCTCGCCGCTCCCGAAGCCGACAGCACCCGATTTGTCAACATCCGGCCGCAGCAAAAAAACCCTTCAATTCAAACCCCTTGCGCAAGTTCCTCACAATTCACTGTCAAATTCAGCGGAGGTTGCGCTTTGTCATTGATCTACAAGCAATTTTCGCTTGACAGTCTCACGGGCTGAGACTATCGTGGCGATCAGTGTCATTTAGTGGTTTTTTGTGGAGACAACGCTTCCGTGTTCCGGGGTGAAACAGCCATCACGATTGATGCCAAAGGGCGCATGGCCATACCGACAGTGTATCGGGAGGCCATCGAGCATGCCTGTGGCAATCATCTGGTGGTGACCTACAACCCCTATGAATCCGGTTGCTTGTGGCTGTTTCCGCTGGAGCGGTGGGAACGGGCGAGCGAGGGAATCTCGGCCTTGAACTCGACCCATCCCGGGCATCGCAACCTGAAGATGAAAATCGTGGGTGCGGCGGCCATGGTCGAACCCGACAGCGCAGCACGAATACTGCTGCCGGCCAGTCAACGCAGCGCGGCCGGCATTGACAAGAAAGCGGTGCTGTTGGGCATGGGCGACCGGTTCGAGATATGGAGTGAACAGGCGCACCTGGCCAAGATTCGCCAGACCATCGAGGAGCACGAGATCAGCCAGGAGATGATTGATCTCGATTTGTAGCAAAGCATCGAAACACGAAGTATCGAGCGGGGTGGCCGCAATGCAAGACAATCAATTGCAGCACATCCCGGTGATGTTGGAGGAGGCGCTGGAGGGGCTCGCCGTGCAGCCGCGGGGGCGATATCTGGATGGCACATTCGGGCGTGGCGGACATGCTCGCGCACTGCTGGACCGGCTGGGTCCCGACGGGCATTTGCTGCTGATGGATCGTGATCCCGAAGCCGTTGCCGTCGCACGGGCCGCCTTCGGCAACGACGCGCGCGTATCGATTCATCACGCAAGCTTTGCCGACCTGGCCGCCTGGGACGAAACCCGTGACGGCCTGGATGGCGTGTTGCTCGATATCGGCGTGTCGTCGCCACAGCTTGATGATGGCGCGCGCGGTTTCAGCTTCATGGCCGATGCGCCGCTGGACATGCGCATGGATCCGACCACGGGCGAAAGCGCCGCGGATTTTCTGGCCTCGGCCAGCGAAAAAGACATTGCCGAGGTGCTGTGGCGTTTCGGCGAGGAGCGTTTCAGTCGCCGTATCGCACGGACCATCGTGCGGCGTCGGCAGGAGCAGCCGATTCGACGCACCGGCGAGCTGGCTGCGTTGCTGGTCGAGCTGCTGGGGCATCGCGAAAAAGGCAAGCATCCGGCCACGCGCACGTTTCAGGCCTTGCGCATCCGCGTCAACGGCGAACTGGATGCATTGCGACAGGGGCTGGAGGCGGCGCTCGAACGGCTCAAGCCGGGCGGGCGCCTGGTCGTTATCAGTTTCCATTCGCTGGAGGATCGTCTGGTCAAGCAGTTCATTCGCGACGAGTCGGGCCGGGTGCGCGCGCAACCGCGCCATTTGCCGCCGGCAACGGCACGACCGGCCCGCTTGCGTGCGGTGGGCAAGGCCCGGTTCGCGGGCAAAACGGAGCTGGCCGCCAACCCCCGTGCGCGCTCGGCCGTGTTGCGCGTGGCCGAGCGTCTGGAGGCTGCCGCATGAGCATCGTGCGCATCATCATTCTGCTGGGTCTGTTGTTTGCCGTGCTCGCCAGTGCCATTGCCGTGGTCTGGGCGCGGCAAGAGAATCGCATGCTGTTCATGCAGTTGAGCAAACTGCAGGATCAGCGTGATCATCTCAATGTCGAATTCGGCCGTCTGGAGCTGGAACAGGCCACCTGGGCCGATCCGGTACGCATCGAAAAAGTGGCGCGCGGCAAGCTGGGCATGGTGTCGCCCGACCCGGCCGATATCCGGTTGATCCGCCCATGAGCATGCGTGGCGCTTCCTCTCGCATCGACACCCCGCGGCGTGGCCGCGGGCCGAGTCCGCGCAAACGTCTGGCGCTGGTGATGGTGTTGCTGGGCCTGGCTTCGGTCGGCCTGGTGGTACGTGCGGTGGATCTGCAAGTCGTCGACAAGGGCTTTTATCAGAAGCAGGGCGACGAGCGCTTCCTGCGCACAGTGCCGATTCCCGTATCGCGCGGCACCATTTTCGACCGCAACGGCGTGCCGCTGGCGGTGTCCACGCCGGTGGAGTCGTTGTGGGCAAACCCGAAAAAACTGCTCGCCCACAGCGACCGCATTCCGGAACTGGCCAAGGCGCTGGGCGTGGATGCCGATGGCCTGGAGCAGCGTCTGGCGCAGCGGGCCACCCGTCAGTTCGTGTATCTGCGGCGACAGATGAGTCCCGAAGCGGCCCAGGCGATCCTGAGTCTGAAGATTCCCGGCGTCAACGAGCAACGCGAATACCGGCGTTATTACCCGTCCGGCACGATCACGGCGCATGTGCTCGGCTTCACCAATATCGACGGCAAGGGACAGGAAGGTCTGGAGCTTGCGTACAACAAGTGGTTGTCCGGCAAGGCCGGCGCCAAGAAGGTCATCCGCGACGGCACCGGACGCACGGTGGAAAACGTCGAACTGGTGCGGCAGGCGCAACCCGGGCATGACCTGACCCTGAGTATCGATCGGCGCATCCAGTATCTGGCCTGGCGCGAATTGAAGAAGGATGTCGAAAAGTACCACGCGACTTCCGCTTCGATGGTGGTGATGGATCCGCGCAACGGCGAAGTGATCGCGATGGTCAATCTGCCGTCCTACAACCCCAACGACATCGACGCGAGCACCGCCGCCGAGCGCCGCAACCGTGCCGTCACCGACGTGTTCGAGCCGGGTTCCACCGCGAAGGCCTTCACCGTCACCGCCGGCCTCGAAAGCGGCAAGTGGACACCGACCACCAAGATCGACACGCGGCCGGGCTGGATGACCCTGGCCGGTTACACCATCAACGACGATGAAAACAACGGCATCCTCGATGTCACGGGGGTACTCACTCGTTCCAGCAACATCGGCGCGACCAAGATCGCGTTGAGTCTGGACACGGCGAAAATGTACGGCACCTTCCGTGATTTCGGTTTCGGCAGCAGCACCGAGAGCGGGTTTCCGGGCGAGTCGTCCGGCATTCTGCCGGTGGGACGCGATTGGCGTCCGATTCGACAGGCGACCATCGGTTACGGCTACGGGTTCAGCGTGACATTGCTGCAGCTTGCGCAGGCTTATTCGGCGCTGGCCGACGGCGGGGTTCTGCATCACCCCAGCTTCGTCAAGGGCGTGGACAACCCCGCCAAGCGCGTGGTGCCGGCGCACATTGCCCACGAAGTGGTGAACATGCTCGAGACCGTGGTCGAGGACCCCCGTGGCACCGCCTATCGCACCGCGCGCATCGCCAACTACAGCGTGGCCGGCAAAACCGGTACCTCGCATCAGGCCAGCGGAGGCGGTTATTCGCAGGACACCTACAACTCGCTGTTCGCGGGGATGGCGCCGGCCAGCAATCCGCGCCTGGTGGCGGTGGTGGTGGTGCGCGGCGCCAAGGGCGGCTATTTCGGCACGACCGTGGCCGCACCGGTATTCAAGTCGGTCATGCAAGGCGCGCTGCGCATTCTGGATGTGGCGCCGGACAAGGTCGATCCTGCACTGGTCATCGGCGGCAAGGCACCGTCCTCGTTGCTGGATGCGGGGAAGCAGGCGGTGGCACAGGCGGGAGGTGAGCAATGAGCCCCCGCATGACCTTGCGTGATCTTCTGGCCGACGTTGCCGACCCCGGTGCCGACGGGGACATCATGGTGACCGGCCTCAACCTGGATTCCCGCGCCGTGCAGCCCGGCGACGCTTTCGTCGCGCTGCAAGGCGGCACCACTCACGGCATGACTTTTGCCCCGAAGGCAGTGGAACAGGGGGCCGTGGCGATTCTGGCCGAAAAAACCGCCGCGGCCGTCACGCCCGCGCCCCGCGTTCCGCGCCCCGTCATCTGGATCGACAATCTGCGCCAACACCTGGGCGCCATCGCCGACAAATTTCACGGTGCGCCGTCCAAGGCCCTGACCCTGATCGGCGTCACCGGCACCAACGGCAAAACCTCGACCGTGCAGATGCTGGCGCAAGCACTGGATCTGCTGGGTCACGACGCGGCCAGCATCGGTACGTTGGGCGCCGGTCTGCACGGTCATCTCGAAGCCGGTGAACGCACCACGCCGGACGTCATCAGCGTGCATCGGCAATTGGCCGATTTGCGCGCCGCCGGCGCCAGTCACGTGGCGATGGAAGTGTCCTCGCATGCGCTCGACCAGCATCGTGTGGACGACGTGGATTTCGATCTGGCGGTGTTCACCAATCTCACCCGCGATCATCTGGATTACCACGGGACCATGCAGGCTTACGGCGAGGCCAAGGCCCGATTGTTCGCGTGGCCGACGTTGCGAGCCGCCGTGCTCAATGCCGACGATGCCTTCGGGCAGGCGTTGGCCGAGCGCGTCGACGACGGCGTCACCCGTCTGCGCACCAGTGTCGACGGAAACGATGCCGAGGTACGCGCCACGGACGTCCAGGCGCTGGCGACGGGGCTGGTGTTTCATCTTCACACGCCTTGGGGCGAAGGCCTGGTTCGCAGCCCGCTGTTGGGCCGGTTCAATGTGGCCAACCTGCTGGCGGTTGCCGCCTGTCTGGGTGCGTTGGGCGAGTCTTTCGACAAGGTCGTCGATGTTCTGGGCCGCCTCGCCCCCGTACCGGGTCGCATGAGCCGGATTGGCGGGCATGACGGCTTGCCGCTGCTGGTCGTCGATTATGCGCATACGCCGGATGCCCTGGAGCAGGCGTTGCGCAGCCTGCGCGACCACTGTGCAGGCCACCTGACGTGCGTGTTCGGTTGCGGCGGCGAGCGGGATGCCGGCAAGCGTCCGTTCATGGCGGCCATCGCCGAGCGCCTGGCCGACTGCGTCATCGTCACCGACGACAATCCGCGGCACGAAGACGGCGATGCCATCGTCGCCGCGATCATGAAGGGCTTCGAACAGCCCGAGGCGGTGCACGTGGAGCGTGATCGCGCCCGTGCCATCAGCAAGGCACTGCAAGGCGCGGTCGGCGACGACGTGGTGCTGGTGGCCGGCAAGGGTCATGAAACCTGTCAGGACGTGGCGGGCACGAAACGGCCGTTCGATGACCTGACGGTGGCACAGGCGGCCATGGAGGTGCGGTCATGCTGAATTTCAAGCTCTCCGAAGTGGCCTTGTGGACACGTGGCCGTCAGGTCGGCGCGGACGGGATGGTGCGCGGCGTGGCCACCGATTCGAGACGCCTGCAAGCCGGTGATTTGTTCGTGGCCCTGAAGGGCGAGCGTCAGGACGGCCACGATCATGTTGCCGGCGCCGCTTCCGCCGGCGCCGCGGCCGCACTGGTATCGCGGCAACTGGACGTGGATCTGCCGCAGGTGGTGGTGGACGATACGCTGGTCGCACTGGGTGATCTGGCAAGCGCCGTGCGTGCGCGGCGGCAGGCGCGCGTGATCGGCATCACCGGCTCCAACGGCAAGACCACGGTCAAGACGTTGACGGCGGCCATCCTGTCGCGTCACGGCCGCACCCATGTCAACGCAGGCAACTTCAACAATGAAATCGGCATGCCGCTGACCTTGCTGGACATGCCGGAGGATGCCGAATACGCGGTGCTGGAAATGGGCGCCGGCAAGCCGGGCGACATAGCCTATCTTGCGGCGATAGCGCGGCCGCAAGTGGGGCTGGTCAACAACGTCGCGTCGGCGCATCTGGAGCGCATGGGTTCGCTGCAGGGCATTGCCGAAACCAAGGGCGCGATGTACGAGACGTTGCCGGCCGACGGCACCGCGATCATCAATGCCGACAGCGATTTTGCCGCGTTTTTCACCGGACTGGCCGGATCCCGCGACATTCTGCGTTTCGGCCTGGACGCGTCGGCCGATGTGCAGGCCGGCATCGAATCCATGGATGCCGAAGGCTCGCGTTTCCGGCTTTCCACGCCGCATGGCGACATGCCGGTGCAGCTTCCGTTGCCGGGTCGCCACAACGTTGCCAATGCCTTGGCGGCGACCGCGATTGCCTGTGCACTGGATGTGCCGCTGGACACCATCGTCGCCGGACTGGAACACGTCGCCCCGGTCGCCGGGCGTCTGGCCGCGCGGCACATGAGTGGCGACTGGACGCTCATCGACGACAGCTACAACGCCAACCCCGGTTCCGCCGCCGCCGCCATCGACACCTTGCTGCTGACGCCGGGCGAGCACTGGCTGGTGCTGGGCGACATGGGCGAGCTCGGTCCCGACGCGCGCAAACTGCATGCCGGTCTGGGCGAGCTGGCACGCACGCGTGGCGTGGAACGCCTGTTCACGGTCGGTGGGTTGGCGCGGGCGGCGGCTGAGCAATTCGGCGCCGATGCAAGCCATTTCGACGACCAGGCGGCACTGACGCGGGCGCTGACCGAAGCGGTGCATCCCGGGGTGGTCTGCCTCGTCAAGGGGTCGCGCGCCGCGAAGATGGATCAGGTGGTCGCGACGTTGACCGGGGAGGGCGCCGATCATGCTGCTTGAACTTGCGCATTGGCTGGCCCAGTGGTTCACGCCTTTTCGGCTGCTGGACTACATCACCTTCCGCACCATCATGAGTACGCTGACCGGGCTGGGCATCGCGCTGCTGGTGGGGCCGCGCACCATTCGTCGCCTGACGGCGATGAAGGCCGGCCAGGTGGTGCGCGACGACGGCCCGCAAACGCATTTGAGCAAAGCCGGCACGCCGACCATGGGCGGCGTGCTGATGCTGGCGGCCATCGCCGTGTCGACCTTGCTGTGGGGCGATCTGCACAATCGCTACGTATGGGTGGTGCTGGCGGTCACGCTGGCATTCGGCGGCATCGGGTTCTACGACGATTACCGCAAGCTGGCGCTCAAGGACAGCCGCGGCCTGGCCTCGCGCTGGAAGTATTTCTGGCAGTCGGTGTTCGGCCTGCTGGCCGCCCTGTTCCTTTATTACACCGCCCAGATCCCGGCCGAGACGGCCCTGTTCGTGCCGCTGTTCAAGCAGGTGGCGATTCCCCTGGGCGGCGGCTTCGTGGTCCTCGGCTACTTCATGATCGTGGGCTTTTCCAATGCCGTGAACCTCACCGACGGCCTGGACGGCCTGGCCATCATGCCCAGCGTGCTGATCGCCGGTGCGCTGGCCATCTTCGCCTACCTGGCCGGCAACGCGGTGTTCTCGCAGTACCTCGGCATTCCGTCGATTCCCGGGGCCGGCGAACTGTCGATCTTCTGTGGCGCGCTGGGTGGTGCCGGACTCGGCTTCCTGTGGTTCAACACCTATCCGGCGCAGGTCTTCATGGGCGACGTCGGCGCGCTGGCCATTGGCGCGGCCCTGGGCACCATCGCCATGATCGTGCGCCAGGAAATCGTGCTGCTGGTGATGGGGGGGCTGTTCGTGGTCGAAACCGCCTCGGTGATGCTGCAGGTGGCCAGCTTCAAGCTGACCGGCAAGCGCATCTTCCGCATGGCGCCGATCCATCACCACTACGAACTCAAGGGGTGGCCGGAACCGCGCGTGATCGTGCGCTTCTGGATCATTTCCGTGGTGTTGGTGCTGGTCGGGCTGGCAACGTTGAAGGTGCGGTGATGGCGATGATCGGAACACGGGCCCGGAGACTGGGAACTCGGTTGATGATCGAGATGGTGGATCCGCGCGCGGCTGGTTGGTGCGCATGGGTCGTTCCCGAGTTTCGACCGACACAAGGAGGCCGCCATGCTGGTTCTTGACGCTTTCCAGCCCACCCAGGCACGGCGTCGTCGGCCGGGCCCGAAAGGGCGCTACGACATGACGTTGTTGCTGGTGGTGATTGCACTGGCCAGCCTCGGTGTGGTGATGGTCGCTTCGAGCTCCATCGCCGTGGCGGCCGGTCAGCACATCGGCGACTTCTATTACCTCAAGCATCATCTGGCGTACCTTGCCATCGGCCTCGTGCTGGCGGCCGTGGCGATGCGGGTCGAACTGAGGTTCGTCGAAAAGCATTACATGCTGTGGATGGCGGTGGGTCTCGGACTGTTGATGGCCGTGTTCTTGCCCGGCATCGGCATGCGCATCAACGGCGCGCGGCGCTGGATGGACCTCGGGCCGCTCAGTTTTCAGCCGGTCGAAGCGGTGAAACTGATCCTCATCGTGTACCTGGGCAGCTATCTGGTGCGTCATCGCGAAGGTGTGGAAACGCGATTTTTCGGTGCCTTCAAGCCGCTGGCGATTGCTTTGCTGATCTCCGCTCTGCTGCTGGCGCAGCCCGATTTCGGTTCGGCGGCGCTGATCATGGCGGTCACCGTGGGCATGATCTGGCTGGGCGGCGCGCGCATGCGCTATCTCCTGTACATGGGGCTGCCGCTGATGCCGCTGGCTGCCTGGGTGGCGACCAGCAAGGATTATCGCGTCGAACGTCTGACCTCGTTCCTGAATCCGTGGAAGGATCCGTGACCGCGCCAACCTGTTCCTGGTTC
>CAZSOU010000016.1:0-27914 GCA_964608595.1 uncultured Rhodanobacteraceae bacterium | reverse complement strand
CGTGGAAGGATCCGTTCGACAACGGCTTTCAGCTGGTGCAGGCGCTGATCGCCATCGGTCGTGGCGAGTGGTTTGGCGTGGGGCTGGGCGGCAGCGTCCAAAAACTGTTCTATCTGCCCGAAGCGCATACCGATTTCATCCTGGCGGTGATCGGCGAGGAACTGGGGCTGGCCGGCATCGTGTTGGTGGTGACCTTGTTCGGGTTGCTGGTCTGGCGAGGTCTGGCCATGGGCCTCAAGGGGGTCGAACTGGGTCAGCGTTTCGCTGGTTACGTGGCGTCCGGCATTTCGTTGATGATCGGGCTGCAGGCGCTGGTGTCGATCGGAGTCAATCTGGGCGTGCTGCCGACCAAGGGCCTGACGCTGCCGCTGATCAGTTCCGGCGGCTCCAGCGTGGTCATGACCTGCGCCATGCTCGGCGTGCTGTTGCGTTGCACCTACGAAATCAACCGCGCCGCCGATACACGGCGGATGGCGGTGCGGCATGTGGCGGCAAGCGGCGCGCCGGCCGAGGCCGAGGAGGTGTCGGCATGAACGTGACGATCGGGACCCGGAGCAACCAGCCCGTTCTTATCATGGCCGGGGGCACCGGCGGCCACATTTTCCCCGGACTGGCCGTGGCCGAAGTGCTGCGCGCGCAAGGCGTGCCGGTGGCGTGGCTGGGTGCGGCCGGCGGCATGGAAACCACGCTGGTGCCCGAACACGACATCCCCATGCATACGGTCGCCGTGGGCGGCTTGCGCGGCAAGGGCCTGGCCACGCGGCTGATGGGGCCGTTCAAACTGGTGCGCGCGGTATGGGCGGCGATGGGCATTGTGCGCCGCGTCGATCCGTGCAGCGTGTTGTCGATGGGTGGGTACGCGGCTGGTCCGGGCGGTCTGGCCGCGTGGCTGCTGCGTCGGCCGTTGATCGTGCACGAGCAGAACCGCGTACCCGGTGTGACCAATACCTGGCTGGCAAAAATGGCGCGCAAGGTTCTGGCGGGCTTCGCCGACGCGTTTCCTGTGTCAGTCCATGCCGAGTGGGCAGGCAATCCGGTGCGTGCCGACATTGCGGCGCTGCCCGTGCCCGAGGCGCGCTTTGCCGGTCGCCAGGGGCGCTTGCGCGTCCTGGTGCTGGGCGGCAGCCTGGGCGCCCGCGCGCTCAATCAGCGCGTGCCCGAAGCACTGGCGGGGATGACATCCGATGCACGGCCGCAGGTCTGGCATCAGTGCGGCAAACGCGGCGAAGACGAAGCGCGTGCCGCCTATGCCGAAAACAACGTGGAAGCGCGCATCGATCCGTTCATCGACGACATGGCCGCCGCTTATGCCTGGGCCGATCTGGTGGTGTGCCGCGCCGGAGCGCTGACGGTGGCCGAACTTGCCGCGGCGGGTCTGGGCGCCTTGCTGGTGCCCTTCCCGTATGCCGTCGACGATCATCAAACCCGCAATGCCGAAGCACTGGTCGAGGCCGGTGCCGCGTCTATCGTGCAGGAGCGCGACATGGACCAAGACACCCTGGGCCGTCGGCTGGCCGAGCTGTTGACCGATCGGGAACATCTGCTGGTCATGGCGTGCGCCGCGCGCACGCTGGCCAAGCCGGAAGCCGCCGCGAACATCGCCCGACGTTGTCTGGAGGTGGCCGCATGAGCCCGATGAAGCGACTGGCTGCACACGAAGACATCATGTCCGCATTTCGCCGTGTGCATTTCATCGGTATCGGCGGGGTCGGCATGAGCGGCATCGCCGAGGTGCTGCACAATCTCGGTTATGCGGTGTCCGGTTCCGACCGCGCCCGTTCCGCGACCACTCGCCATCTCGAAACCCTGGGGGTGGAGGTGACGCTGGGCCATGCGCCGGACCATGTCGACGGCGCCGACGTGGTGGTGACTTCCAGCGCGATCAAGGCGGACAACCCCGAGCTTGTTGCCGCACGCGAAAAGCGTATCCCGGTGGTTCCGCGCGCCGAAATGCTGGGCGAGTTGATGCGCTTCCGGCGCGGCATCGCCATTGCCGGTACGCACGGCAAGACCACCACCACCAGTCTGGTTGCCAGTGTGCTGGCCGAGGCCGATTACGATCCCACGTTCGTCATCGGCGGTCGCCTGAACTCGGCCGGCGCCAACGCACGGCTGGGCGAGGGCGAGTATCTGGTCGCGGAGGCGGACGAGTCCGATGGTTCGTTCCTGCTGTTGTCGCCGGTGATTGCGGCGATCACCAACATCGATGCCGACCATCTGGAAAATTACGGCGGTGATTTCGCCCAGGTGAAGCAGGCCTTTGCCGACTTCCTGCATCGCCTGCCGTTCTACGGGCTGGCCGTGTTGTGCGTGGACAACGACAACGTTGCCACACTGTCGCGAGAGGTTGGACGCAATGTGCTCACGTACGGCATCGATCATGACGAGGCCGATGTGCGCGCGCTCAATCTGCGTCAGCAGGGTTTCGAGATGATGTTCGATCTGCAGTTGCCGGGTCGGGCCGAAACCTTGCCGGTGACGCTCAATTTGCCGGGGCGTCACAATGCGCTCAATGCACTGGCGGCGGCCGCGATCGGTTGGCAGCTCGGTGTTCCGGCCGAAGCCATCGGTCGGGCGCTGACCCGTTTCGAGGGTGTGGGACGGCGTTTCCATCGCCGCGGCGAACTGGAGCTGGATGCCGGCAAGGTGTTGCTGGTTGACGACTACGGCCATCACCCGAGCGAGCTGGCGGCCGTTTTCGCCGCCGCACGAGGTGGCTGGCCGGAGCGCCGCATGGTGGTGGCGTTCCAGCCGCACCGTTACAGCCGTACGCGCGATCTGATGGACGACTTCGCCAACGTGCTGGCCGATGCCGATGTGCTGGTGCTGACGGACGTTTATCCCGCCGGCGAAGCCCCCATCGCCGGTGCCGACGGGCATGCGCTGGCGCGTGCCGTGCGTGCGCGCGGCAAGGTCGATCCGGTGCTGGTCACGCATCCGCGCGATTTCGAAACCGCACTTCCCGCACTGCTGCGCGACGGCGACCTGCTGCTGTTGCTCGGTGCCGGCGACATCGGTTCCGAGGCCGTGAAGCTGGCCGAGCACGGCCATCTGAAAACGGGAGGACAGGCATGAGCCGCGTGTCCGATTCCGCCGCCTTCGGTCGCGTCGCCGTCGTCATGGGCGGCAGTTCAGCCGAGCGTGAAGTATCGCTCGACTCCGGCCACAACGTACTCGAAGCATTGCAGGGCAGGGGTATCGACGCCTATGCCATCGACGGCATTCCCGCATTGCTGGATGCGCTGCGTGCTGGCCATTTCGCGCGCGTGTTCAACATTCTGCATGGCCAGAACGGCGGCGGTGAGGATGGCGTGTTGCAGGGTGCGCTGGAGTCGCTGCACGTGCCGTACACCGGTTCCGGCGTGCTCGGCTCGGCCCTGTCGATGGACAAGGTTCGCGCCAAACGCGTGTGGCAGTCGCTGGGCTTGCCGACGCCGGCGTTCGCGGCGTTGCCGCGTGGTGGCGACGTGCACGCGGCGGCGCGCGAAGTGGGTTTTCCGTTGATCGTCAAACCCGCTTGCGAAGGTTCCAGCGTGGGCGTGACGCGCGTGTTTGCCGAACGCGATCTGGATCAGGCCAGGGCGCTGGCCGAACGCTATGCGGGCGACCTGCTGGTGGAGCGGATGATCGAGGGTGACGAACTCACGGTCAGCATCCTCGGCGATCAGGTGTTGCCGTCCATCCACATCGTGCCGGCCGGTGAATACTACGATTACGCTGCCAAGTACGTCGCCGCGGACACGCAATATCTCTGTCCCGGGTTGCGGGGTGACGCCGAAACCGGATTGCGTGCCCTGTCCCGCCGCGCGTTCGATGCATTGGCTTGCTCGGGTTGGGGCCGCGTCGACGTCATGCGCGACCGCGAGGGTCGCAACTGGTTGCTGGAAGTCAACACCGCGCCCGGCATGACGTCGCATTCGCTGGTGCCCAAGGCCGCCGCCGAGGCGGGCATGGATTACGCGGAGTTGTGCTGGCGCATCCTGGAAACCAGCTTCAATCATGACGGCGGAGATGGTGACCGGGGCCCCGGACCCGATTCGGGAGGCGCCTCATGACCATGCGTCTCCCCGTCCGCGTCATTGCCTGGGTGGTCGCCCTGGCCTTGATCGCCCTGCCGCTGGTGGGGTTGATGCAGGGTTGGTTCGCATCGTCCAACTGGCCGATTCGCAAGCTGACCGTGCAGGCCGAATATCACCATGTCAGTGCGGCCGCGATCCGGGCCGCCGTCGTGCCGCACATCCGCAAGGGTTTTTTTGCGACCGATCTGGGCCAGGTACGCCGCGCCATCGACGCCTTGCCGTGGGTGGCCTCGGCATCGGCGCGCAAGAAGTGGCCCGACACGCTGGTCATCCGGGTGCGCGAACGTCAACCGTTCGCGCATTGGGACAAGGCACAGCTGGTCGACCGTCGGGGCAAGCTGTTCCGCGTGCCCGATGCCGACCGCGTGCGCGGCTTGCCGTCCCTGAGCGGCCCGAAAGGGCGGCTCGAAGACGTGGTGGATTTCTATCTCCGCGTGCGGCAGTCGTTGGCGGGCGTCGGCTTGCAGGTGACCGGCACGCATCTGGACAGTCGCGGCGGCTGGCAACTGGATCTGGCCGGCGGCTCGACCCTCGTGATCGGTCGCACCGACCCGGATCAACGTCTGACCCAGTTCATCCGCGTGTACCCCGAACTTGCCGGCACTCACACGCAACATTTCATTTACGCCGATCTTCGTTACACCAATGGTTTCGCGGTGCGCTGGCCAAAGCCGGCCACGACGGACGGTGCTGCCGCAGGAGCTTCTGCCTCATGAATCGCAAAAGTGAAAAACAACTGGTTGTCGGTCTCGACATCGGCACCTCCAAAGTCGTCGCCATCGTCGGCGAATACGCCATCGGCGAGCCGGTGGAGGTGATCGGTGTCGGTTCGCATGTTTCGCGCGGGCTCAAGCGCGGCTCGGTGGTGGACATCGAATCGACCGAACATTCCATCCAGCGTGCCATCGAGGAAGCCGAGTTGATGGCCGGTTGCGACATCCGCTCGGTGTTCGCCTCGGTGTCCGGCAGCCATCTGGAAACCAAGAATTCGCACGGCACGGCCGCCATCCGCGATCGCGAAGTGACCGCCGGCGATCTGGAGCAGGTCCTGGAGGCGGCGCGCGCCGTGCCCATTCCGGCCGACCGCAAACTGCTTTACGACGAGCCGCAGGAATATCGCATCGACGGTCAGGACGGCATTCGCCATCCGGTCGGCATGAGCGGCGTACGGCTCGAGGCCAGCGTGCATCTGGTCACCGGCGCATCGGCGGCGGTGCAGAACATCAACAAGTGCATCAATCGCTGCGGCCTGTCGGTGGACGGCCTGGTGCCCTCGGCCGTGGCCAGCGCCAAGGCCGTGCTCACCGACGACGAGCGCGAGTTGGGTGTGTGTCTGGTCGACATCGGCGCCGGCACCACCGATATCGCCATTTTCATCCAGGGTGCGATCCGGCACACGCGCGCCTTGCCGGTCGGCGGTGATCAGGTCACCAACGACATTGCGCTCGGCGTCAGCACGCCGACCACGCACGCCGAAGACATCAAGATCAAATACGCCTGCGCACTGGCGCAACTGGCGCATGCAGAGGAAACCGTGCAGGTGCCGTCGGTGGGCGATCGCCAACCGCGCCGACTGGCGCGCCAGTCGCTGGCACAGGCGGTGCAGGCGCGTTACGAGGAAATTTTCGAAATGGTGGCCGACGAGCTGCGCCGCTCCGGTTACGACAACCTGATCGCCGCGGGCATCGTGCTCACCGGCGGTGCGTCGCGCATGGAAGGGGCGCTGGAGCTGGCTGAAGAGGTGTTTCACAAGATGGTGCGTCTGGGCGTGCCGCAACACGTGGTGGGTCTGGGTGATGTGGTGTCGAGTCAGATGCATTCCACCGGTGTCGGTTTGCTTCTGCATGGCGCCAACGCCGGCGGCATGCGCGGTTCCGGCGCCATTGGCGGCAGCGTTGGCGGCGTGGTGGAAAAAGTGCGCGGCTGGTTGACGCGCAACTTCTAGGAGGCTGGGTGGTGGGAAATTTCTGCCACCCAGGCTCCTGAACATTCGGATCGGCGCGGGCCGCAAGTCCGAGCCGATCAGGAACAGGATCGCGCAGGAGGCGCTCGGGGCGATACGAAACGGTCGCCGCTACCCGGTCAGGTCAGTGCCTGATCAACACATAAAGAAACAAGACAGTAATGTCGGAGGACGGGAAATGTACGAGATGGTTGAAAAAATCGCACCGAATGCGGTGATCAAGGTCATTGGCGTGGGTGGCGGCGGCGGCAACGCCGTGGCACACATGGTCGATGCGAATATCGAAGGCGTTGATTTCATTTGCGCCAATACCGACTCCCAGGCCATGAAAAGCTGCGGCTCGCGTACCGTGCTGCAACTCGGCGCCAATGTGACCAAGGGTCTGGGCGCCGGCGCCAACCCCGAGGTCGGTCGCCAGGCCGCACTGGAGGATCGTGAACGCGTCGAGGAATTGCTCGAGGGCGCGGACATGGTGTTCATTACTGCCGGCATGGGCGGCGGCACCGGCACCGGCGCGGCGCCCGTGGTGGCGCAGCTGGCCAAGGAAAAGGGCATCCTCACGGTGGCCGTGGTCACCAAGCCGTTCCCGTTCGAGGGACGCCGCCGCATGCAGGTGGCCATGAAGGGCATCGAGGACCTGGCCCAGCATGTCGATTCGCTGATCATCGTGCCGAACGAGAAATTGCTCTCGGTGCTCGGTCGCGAAGTGACCCTGCTGTCGGCATTCAAGGCCGCCAACGATGTGCTGCAGGGCGCAGTGCAGGGTATCGCCGATCTGATCACGGCACCGGGCCTGATCAACGTCGATTTTGCCGACGTGCGCACCGTGATGAGCGAAATGGGCCAGGCCATGATGGGCTCGGGCAGCGCCAGCGGCGACGACCGCGCCCAGGCGGCGGCCGAGGCGGCGGTCAACAACCCGCTGCTGGAGGACGTCAACCTGGCCGGTGCCTGCGGCATCCTGGTCAACGTCACCGCCGGTCCCAACCTGACCATGCGCGAGTTCGAGGAAATCGGTCGCGTGGTGCACGATTTCGCCAGCGAAGACGCCACCGTGGTGGTCGGTACCTCGCTGGATCCGGAACTGCAGGACGAAGTACGCGTCACCGTGGTCGCCACCGGCTTGAATCGCGCCGCTGCCGCACGCCAGCCGTTGCGTCAGGGTGTCAAGCGCAACGAGGGCATCGAGCCGCGTGAGCGCCCGCGTCCGCGCCCGGTGGTATTGCGTACCGGCACCGGCAATGAGGCCGTCGATTACGCCGCTCCGGCCGAAGCGCCGCAGCCGCGTCAGGAGAAGGCCGCAGCCGCCAGCGCCGACACGTCCATCGACATTCTGGACATTCCGGCTTTCCTGCGTCACCAGGCGGACTGAATGCCGGTAACCGGGTCGTGACGGCCGGCCGGAGTGCCGCCGTCACTGTTTGAACATCGCGGCTGCAACGGTGCGGCCACGATGAAGTGCCACTGACCGCCGCGGGAACTTCCCGTCGCCTGCGGCGGTCAGCTTTGCAAGAGGTCTGATGACGGGACAGGGGCGGTCTGCGTCTGTCGAAACGGATGTGCAGGAACGTGACCGCGTACTCGACAATACGCCATGGTATGCTTTTGCCAAGGTTAAAACCGTGTTAGCATGCAACCACTATGGCTGCTGCCCCGAGAGTATAAAAACATGATCAAGCAGCGCACGTTGAAAAACGTCATTCGCGCCACCGGCGTGGGATTGCATACTGGCGACAAGGTCTACATGACCTTGCGTCCGGCCGCGCCCAACACCGGTATCGTGTTCCGTCGCACCGACCTGGCACAACCGGTCGAAATTCCTTCGCTCAGCGATTACGTGGGCGATACACGTCTGTCCAGCACGTTGATCAAGGATGGTGTGCGCGTCGGCACCGTCGAACATCTTTTGTCGGCCATGGCCGGTCTGGGCGTGGACAACGCCTACGTCGACCTGTCCGCGCCCGAAGTCCCGATCATGGACGGCAGTGCCGGTCCGTTCGTGTTTTTGCTGCAATCGGCGGGTTTCGAGGAACAGGAAGCGGCCAAGCGCTTCATTCGCATCAAGAAGCCGATCAAGGTGGAAGATGGCGAGAAGTGGGCGCGTTTCGAGCCGTTCGACGGCTTCAAGGTCGGTTTCTCCATCGACTTCAGCCATCCGATGTTCCCCAGCCATACTTCCCGTGCCGAAATCGACTTTTCCACGACGTCGTTCGTGAAGGAAGTCAGTCGCGCGCGCACGTTCGGGTTCATGCGCGACATCGAAATGCTGCGCGAACACAACCTGGTGCTGGGCGGATCCATGGACAATGCCGTGGTGCTCGACGATTACCGCGTACTCAACGAAGACGGTCTGCGTTACGAAGACGAATTCGTCAAACACAAGATTCTCGACGCCATCGGGGATCTCTACCTGCTCGGCCACAGCCTGATCGGTGCCTTCTATGGCCACAAGTCCGGTCACGAACTGAACAACAAACTGTTGCGCACTTTGATGGCCAATGCCGGAGCCTGGGAAGAAGTCACGTTCAAGGATCCGCAGCAGGCACCCATCTCCTACGCGCACCCCGCGCAGGCAGTCTGAACCACCGTCTCCGACGGCCCGGAATCCCGGGAAGGCTCGGCGCGACTGGCGCCGGCATCGTCGTGGGTGTCGGCAACGCCAATGACGGAACCCTCGTCTCATGGGCGCCAGCCGCAAGGTTCGATGAAACCATGCCCTTTCATGCCGTTCACCGGGGCCACTCGCCCACGGTCCTGCAGCTTGAAACGCGTCGCGCTCGCGGAGCGCGGCCACTTGTGCCGGCGTCCACCGCCAGGTGCCGTGTTGCCGTTCGTGTCGATGCACTGAATATGGTATAAATGCGACGCTTTTCTCGGTTGTCGGCCAATCGCTGGCCCACAATGGAGACAGGTGCCGCCCTCGAGGGGGCGGTGCTCAGGGGCGGGACCGGTGCACTCAGTCGGTTTCGCGGGGGGAATCCGAAGATTCGGCGACGGATGCCAATGCAAGGAACAGATCCCGCATTTCGGGGTCAGACAGGGAGCGTGCCGCCGTTCGCAAGTGCTGAGCGGTGGCGCGAGAAAGTGGTGCCCGTCGGGGTGGCTCCGGTTTCGGAGACACGTGAGGGGGAACGACTTTCACGACGACGGAGTTGGCTTGCGTGCCCATGGCGCGCGCAGCGGCGAGCAATTGCCCTTGCGCCATGCGCAACCGTGACGCCCAGGCCGGAGATGGTGCCAGAAACACCAGACATCCGTGCCTGAGATCCGCCAGCCGGACTTCATCACGAAGCGGGCTGGGCAGGGTCTGACGCAGTCGTTTGTCGAGTTCATCACGTTTGCGCGCCTTTCGGGCGAGCGCGATGAACGGTTCACTCTCGCGCACGTCTTCGGGACCGCGACGAGCACGAGAGGAGGACGGAGGAAACGGAGCCTGCATATGAAGCCGAATTCGAAAACAAATACTGCACATGCAAATCATACTCGTATCCAAAGCCCGTAAAGCACCTCGCACTCTGGACCTGGCCAGTCCGCGCCTGCGCATCGGTCTGGCGGGGCTGGCCGCCGCCGCGATGTTGAGTTTTGCCGGCATCGGCGCCGTACTGGCAATGGGCATTTTCAGTCCGCGTTCGCAGGCCATGAACCAGATTCGGGCATTGCAGCAGCAGGTGAAGACGCAGCACGCGCAACTGGCCAAAGTGCGCAGCCAGGCACAGCGCGACGTCAACGGTCTGGCCGTGAAGCTGGGTCAGCTCGAAGCCCAGTCCGTACGGCTGGATGCGTTGGGGATGCGCCTGACGCAGGTCGGCAAGCTCGACCCGAAGGAATTCGACTTCGACCAGGCGCCCTCCGTCGGCGGTCCCGAGGCGGACAGCGAAAGCTCCTATGCGCTGCCCCCCAGCCTGAATACCAGCATCAGCGGGCTGGCCTCGCGTTTCGACAGCCAGCAGGCACAATTGCGCGCGTTGCAGGACCTGCTGCTCGATCGCAAGGTCACGTCCAAACTGCGTCCGGCCGGCATGCCCGTGGCCGGCGGCTACATTTCGTCGTACTTCGGCGCGCGCGTCGATCCCATCAACGGTCACCGCTCGTTTCATCCGGGCCTGGATATCGCCGTTCCCGATGACACCAAGGTGCATGCGGTGGCGGAAGGCATCGTTACCTACGCCGGCGTGCGCCGGGGGTACGGCAACGTGGTGGAAATCGATCATGGTGACGGCTACATGACCCGCTATGCGCACAACAGCAAGTTGCTGGTGCACCCGGGTGAACATGTGAAAGTGGGCGAGGTCATCGCCGACTCCGGCTCCACGGGTCGATCGACCGGACCGCACGTGCATTTCGAGGTCTGGTACAAGGGACGTGTGGTCAATCCGTTGACCTACGTGCGGGCGCATCGCTGAAGCATCATCACCCGGACGCGCGGCGGCATGGCCGCCGCGCGCCCGCTGGCGGCCGGGTCACGAAATTTGCATGGGTGCCTTGAATCAGCGGACATTCGACGCCATTCCAAGACTGCCATCGTGCCTGTAGTACCATGACGGATTGACCCGCGTGGGGACGGGTTTGTTTCCATTTTCAACACCATCGGATCGTCCATGTCTGTCCTGACCAATGTATTCGGCAGCCGCAACGAGCGCGTGCTGCGCCAGATGAAAAAGAACGTCGCGCGCATCAATGCACTCGAGCCGGACATGGAAAAGCTCAGCGACGACGAACTCAAGGCCAAGACCGCCGAATTCAAGCAACGCATCGCCGAGGGTGTCAGCCTGGACAAGCTGTTGCCCGAAGCCTTCGCGACCGTGCGCGAAGCGGCCCGGCGCGTGCTCGGCATGCGCCACTACGACGTGCAGATGATCGGCGGCATGGTGCTGCATGACGGCAAGATCGCCGAAATGCGCACCGGCGAGGGCAAAACCCTGGTCGCCACGTTGCCGGTGTACCTGAATGCGCTGGCCGGCAAGGGCGTGCACGTGGTCACCGTCAATGACTATCTTGCCCGCCGCGATGCCGCGCAAATGGGCCGCGTTTACGGCTTTCTCGGCTTGACCACGTCGGTGGTGTGGCCCGGCATGGAGCACGAAGACAAACACGAAGCCTATGCCGCCGACATCACCTACGGCACCAACAACGAATTCGGTTTCGATTACCTGCGCGACAACATGGCGCTCAGCAAGGAGCAGCGCTATCAGCGCGGCCTGCATTTCGCCATCGTCGACGAAGTCGATTCCATCCTCATCGATGAAGCGCGTACCCCGCTGATCATTTCCGGTCCCGCGGAAGACTCGCCCGAGCTCTACATCAAGGTCGACAAGGTCGTGCCACACCTGGTGCGACAGGAAGAAGAGGAAGGCGCCGGCGATTACTGGGTCGACGAAAAGCAGAAGCAGGTACACCTGTCCGAAGACGGCATGGAACATGCCGAACAGTTGCTGCACAAGGCCGGCGTGATCACCGCCGACAGCACCTTGTACGATTCCGCCAATCTGGCCGTGGTGCATCATCTCAATGCATCATTGCGCGCCCATGCCATCTATCAGCTCGACGTGGACTACATCGTGCGTGATGGCGAAGTCATCATCGTGGACGAGTTCACCGGCCGCACTCTGCCGGGCCGACGCTGGTCCGACGGCCTGCACCAGGCGGTGGAAGCGAAGGAAGGCGTGCCCATCCAGCGCGAAAACCAGACCCTGGCCACGGTGACGTTCCAGAACCTGTTCCGCATGTACGACAAGCTCTCGGGCATGACCGGCACCGCCGACACCGAAGCGTTCGAGTTCAACTCCATTTACGGCCTTGAAGTGGTGGTCATTCCCACCAACGAGCCGATGATCCGCAAGGACAATCCGGATCTGGTCTTTCTCGGCCAGCAGGCCAAATTCAAGGCCATCATCGAAGACATCAAGGAATGTGCCACGCGCCAGCAGCCGGTGCTGGTCGGCACGACCTCGATCGAAGTGTCCGAGTTGCTGTCCAACGCGCTGAAGAAAGCGGGCATCAAGCACGAAGTGCTCAACGCCAAACAGCACGAGCGTGAAGCCAACATCGTCGCCCAGGCGGGCGCGCCGGGATCGGTCACCATCGCCACCAACATGGCCGGCCGAGGCACCGACATCGTGCTCGGCGGCAGTCTGGAAGTCGCCGAAGAAGCGCTGGGCGAAGATGCCAGCGACGCCGACCGGCAAAAGCTCAAGGACGAATGGAAACAGCGCCATGAGCAGGTCAAGCAGGCCGGTGGTCTGCACATCATCGGCACGGAGCGCCATGAGTCGCGGCGTATCGACAACCAGCTCCGCGGCCGTTCCGGACGCCAGGGCGATCCCGGCTCGTCGCGTTTCTATCTGGCCCTGGAAGACAACCTGTTGCGCGTTTTCGGCGGCGCCGGCGTCGGTAAGTGGATGCGCCGTTTCGGCATGAAGGAAGACGACGCGCTGGAAGACAAGATGATCAGCCGCCAGATCGAAAAGGCGCAGAAAAAGGTCGAGCAGCACAACTTCGATATCCGCAAGCACCTGCTGGAGTACGACGACAGCGCCAACGAGCAGCGCAAGGTCATCTACCGTCAGCGCGCCGAATTGCTGGAATCGGACGATGTTTCCGATCTGGTCCGCGACGTGCGCGAGGATGTATTCACCGACCTGGTGCACCGTTACGTGCCGCGCGACAGCATCGACGACCAGTGGGATGTCGCCGGTCTCGACCGTGAGCTGCAAAGCGACTACGGGCTGGACATCGACCTGGTGAAATGGGTCGAGGAACAACATGAACTCGACGCCGAGGGCATCCGCGAGCACGTCCTCGAAGCTGCCGAAAACCTGTTTGCGGAAAAGGAAGCCGGCATCGGTTCGGAAACCATGCGCCAGCTTGAAAAGCACGTCATGCTGACCGTGCTCGACGATGCCTGGAAAGAGCATCTCGCGGCCGTGGATTATCTGCGCCAGGGCATCCAGCTGCAGGGGTACGCACAGGTTGATCCGAAGCAGGCTTACAAGCGCGAATCGTTTCAGCTTTTTGCCGACATGCTCGAGCGCATCAAGTCCGGTGGCATCCAGATGCTGGCGCGTATTCGCATCCGCAGCGAAGAGGAAGTGGCGGCGATGGAAGCCGAGCAGCAGCGTCAGGCGATGGCCAAACGCATGCAGTTCCAGCATGCCGAAGCCAGTGCCATGGACGGGTCCGGTGACGACGAGGCCGCTGTCGATGCCAACGATGCCGTGCCATCCACGCCGACGATGCGCGAGGGTCCCAAGATCGGCCGCAACGATCCGTGCCCGTGCGGCTCCGGCAAGAAGTACAAGCACTGTCACGGTCGCCTGAGCTGATGGTGCGGACAAGTCGGTCGCTGCGCGGATGCCGCGCAAGTTTGCCCGGCATCCCGTTTTGTGCTTTCAACGGCGCGTGACGCTCGAGGGCCCCTCGCCACGCTCGGTCGGTTCGCTTTGCGCCCGGCGCGCCCGACGCTGTCGCGATCGATTCGCCCGTGGCCGTGACTTCGGTTTCGGTGCGGGACGCTCTCGGCCCGGTTCGGCTTCGACATGCACGTATTGGAGTTCGGGCGTGTCCAGCCGCAAGGCGGTAAGGCGGCCGCCCCAGACGCAACCGGTGTCCAGTGCATGGACGCCGAGCCCCGCAAACAGACCCAGTGCCGACCAGTGGCCGCACACGATGCGCAACTTCCGCTGACGCATGCCGGGCACGGCGAACCAGGGATAGAAGCCGGATTTCTGCGTCCCCGGTGCATCCTTGTCGTCGAAATCGATACGTCCGCGCATGTCGCAAAAGCGCATGCGCGTCAGTACGTTGATGGTGGCGCGTGACCGATCCAGCCCTTTCAGGCGCGGCGACCAGGTGGCCGGCCGGTTGCCGAAAAGATGCTTGAGCAAACGATGATGACCCGGGCCGGCCAATTCGCGCTCCACATCGGCGGCTGCGCGCAGCGCCTGGCGCAAGGTCCAGCGTGGCGCGAGACCGGCATGCACCATGGTCCAGCCGAGCTCTTCATCGTGGTGCAGCAGCTTTTGACCACGCAACCAGTCAAGCAGTACGTCGGCGTCTTCGGCAAACAATACTTCGCGCAATTCCGGATTGACGCGTTGCTGGGCTTCACGCGGGCGCTCGGCCACGGCCAGCAGGCTGAGATCGTGGTTGCCCAGGGTGATGATGCTCGCCTCGCGCAGCGAGTGAATCAGCCGCAACACCTCCAGCGACTGCCCGCCGCGATTGACCAGGTCGCCGCAGAACCAGAGCCTGTCGCGCCCGGGGTCGAATGACAAACGGTCGAGGAGGCGCTCGAGCTCCGGGAGACACCCCTGCACGTCACCGATCGCATACACCGCCATGTCAGCGCCACCCTTGTTGCGCGAGCCGACTCAATGCAACGTCCTCGGAATGGCGAGGGTGAACGGCGCGATGGCGGCGTCGAAACGGGTACCGTCGTCGGCCAGCATCCGGTAGCTGCCGCGCATGGTGCCGACCGGCGTTTCCAGTACCGCGCCGGACGTGTATTGGTAGTCGTCGCCGGGACGCATCCACGGCTGTTCGCCGATCACGCCGTCGCCGCGGACTTCTTCGATCTTGCCGTTGGCATCGGCGATGATCCAGTGCCGCGACAACAGTTGTGCCGGCACCTCGCCGGTATTGCGCAAGGTGATGGTGTAGGCGAACACGAACCGGTTGTCGTCGGGTCGTGATTGATGCGGCACGAATCGGGTTTCCACCTCGATATCGAACCCGTAGGGAATATTGTCATCCATGCGGTGATTGTCAGGCAGTTGGCGCAGGTCAGGCAAGCCGTGCGGCGCGAATTTGTGCCAGACGCACAAAATCTCCCGGCTCCAGCGTTTCGGCGCGGGCACGCGGATCAATGCCGGCTTCGCGCAATGCATCGGCATCCAGCAGTTGGCGCAACGCGTTGGACAAGGTTTTGCGGCGTTGACCGAACGCGGCCTTGACCACGGTGTCCAGTACGGCGGTATCCACATCCGGATGCGCGTGCGACGGCAACGGCACCAGGCGCACCACGGCCGAATCCACCTTCGGTGGAGGTCTGAACGCATCAGGCGGCACATCGAACAGCGGCGTGACCCGGCACGCCAACTGCAACATCACGCTCAGGCGACCGTAGGTCTTGCTGCCCGGCGCCGCGGCCATGCGCGCGACCACCTCCTTCTGCAGCATGAAATGCATGTCGCTGATGACGTCCGCATATTGCAGACAATGAAACAGGATGGGGCTGGATATGTAGTAGGGCAGGTTGCCGACGATGCGCAGTTTGCCGTGACCGGCGAGGGCATCGAAGTCGGTCTTCAGCACGTCGCGCCGGATGATGTCGAGCTGCCCTCGCGATGCGGCGGCTTCGCGCAGACGCGGAATCAGATCGGCATCGAGTTCGATGGCCGTGAGTCGACCGGTCTGCTGCAACAGCGGCAGGGTCAGGGCGCCTTCACCGGGGCCGATTTCGACGATGCAGTCGTCGTCGTGCGGTGCCAGCGCCGCGATGATGCGGTCGATGTAACGGCGCTCGTGCAGAAAATGCTGGCCGTAGTGTTTTTTGGGATGCGCTGGCAACGTGGATTCTCGTGGATTGCGGGTCAACGGCTCATGCAGCAAGGCGCGTGGCAAGCTCCGGCGCGTCGGCCTGGGCGTGGCGCGCCAGGCTCCACCTACGTGAATGCGTTCGCGTCGGCCAACCTCATGGCCAGCTCCGTGGCTGCCACCATGCTGGAGGCGTCGACTTTGCCCGTTCCCGCCAGATCCAGCGCGGTGCCGTGGTCGACCGAGGTGCGAATGAAAGGCAGCCCCAAAGTGATGTTGACGGTGCGTTCGAACGCCTCGCTTTTCAGCACCGGCAGGGCCTGATCGTGGTACATGGCCAGGACGGCATCGTAATGTTCGCGTTGTGCCGGCACGAACGCGGTATCGGCCGGCAGCGGGCCGATCAGGTGCATGCCCTCGGCTCGCAGGGCGTCCATGGTGGGGATGATGGTGTCGATTTCCTCGCGACCGAGATAGCCGCCTTCGCCGGCATGCGGATTGAGACCCAGGACCGCGATGCGCGGTGTCTCGATACCGAAGCGTCGCTTGAGGTCGGCATGCACGATGCCGAGCGTGCGGCGCAGGCGGTCGCCGGTGATCGCCGCCGGGACATCGGCCAACGGCAGATGCGTGGTGGCGAGCGTCACGCGAAGGGTGTCGCTGGCCAGCATCATCACCACGTCGCAGTCGGCGCGTTGAGCCAGAAACTCGGTGTGACCGCTGAACGCTTCACCGGCCGTGTTGATGACGGACTTTTGCACCGGTGCGGTGACCATGGCGTCGAAGTCGCCGGCCAGACATCCGTCGACGGCACGGCTGAGCGTGTTGAGCACCTGGAATGCATTGCGTGGATCGGGTTGCCCCGGCACTTCGTTCGTTCGCAATGGCACATGGATGACGCGCAGACTGCCTGCCGCACGCAGGGGCCGACGCCGGCCATCATCGTCTTCGAGCTTGATGCGCAAACCGCAACGCCTGGCGGCGCGTTCGAGCAGATCGCGATCGGTGATGGCGACGAGATCGGCGGCCAAAGGCATGGTCGCCAACGCCGCGATCAACTCGGGGCCGACGCCGGCCGGCTCGCCGGCAGTCAGCGCCAGCCGCGGCAGCGTGTTGCTCACGACGCGTCTTGGTCCTTCCGGGACGGATCGCGCAAGGACGGAATACGGATATTGACGTAGGAACTGGAACGCAACTGGCGCAGGAAGTCGTCGTAGACTTGTTCGGCCTTGCGGTTGCCGATGGCTTGACGCGCACGCTGGCGACGCGCCTTGTCGGTGATGTCGCTCTGGCGGGTGCCTTCGAGCTTGATGATGTCCCAGCCGACGCGTGTCTGGAACGGCTGCGAGACTTCGCCCTTGTGCAGGCTCTTGAGCACCTTCGCGATGGCCGGACCATGCATGTCGATCTGGAACCAGCCAAGGTCGCCACCGATGTTGGCCGAGGTATCGTCGTCCGAATTTTCCTTGGCCAACTTGGCAAAATCCTTGTGTTGCTGCGTGATCTGTTTGTACAGATCCTGCGCCTTCTGCTGTGCCTGCTGGTCGCTGACCAGTTCGCTGGGCTTGATCAGAATCTGGCGCGCGTGATACTCGGTGACCACGTCGCGGCCGGAATCGCGCACACCGACCAGTTTGAGGATGTGAAAACCGCTGGGACCGCGCAGCGGCGGCGTCACGTCACCCGGCTTCATCTTCGCCACCAAATCGGCAAACGCAGGCGGAATTTCGTTCATGCTGCGCCAGCCCAGGTCGCCGCCCTGGAGGGCATCCTGGCCTTCGGAGTAACGAATGGCCGCGGTGGTGAAATCCATGCCGCCCTTGATGGCGTTTTCCGCGGCCACGGCTTTCTTGTGAGCCGCTTCGATGTCGGCCGGGCTGGCACCTTCGGGCAGATTGATCTCGATGTGCGCCAAATGCACCTTGCCCATGCTGAACGACGGGCTCTTGAGCAGGTTGTCGACCTCGGCATCGGTAATCTGCACCTTGCTCTGCACCACCTGGTTGCGCAGTTTCTGCACCAGGATCTGATCGGCGACCTGCTGCTGGAACGCCGCGAAGCTGCCGCCGCCCTGCGTGATCTGCTGACGCATCTGATCGGGGCTCATGTGGTTGCCGGCGGCGATGTTGGCGATGGCATTGCCGACATCGTTCTTGGACACGCGGATGCCCTGCTCATTGGCGTGCTGCACCTGCAGTTTCATCAGGATGAGGCGGTTCAGTACCTGGCGTTCCAGCACATCGTGCGGCGGCAGTTTCTGCGGATCGGAGGCGTACTGCTGCTGCACCGACTGCATGGCCTGATCCAGATCGCTTTGCAGGATGACGTCATCTTCGACCACGGCGACGATGCGGTCGATCATTTGGGGCTGGTTGCTGTTGGCGCCGCCGGGCTGTGCGCCGGGCATGAACTGGGCATGCGCCACGGGCGTCAGCAGCAGAGCCAACGAAAACACGAAAAAGGCGGAAATCTGCTTCATCGAGAACAAACCTGGTGGAGGCTGGCGCCGCCGTCAGGCAGCGGATGGATGATCGGGCAACACCTTGTGACCCCCCGAATCGGGACTTGTTCCGTCCGTTCAGGGCGTCATGAGGCGACCGAGGCGCTCATTGATAGCCAAGAATAGCATGGTGCAGGAAGTCTTCCGTCTGCGGACTGAAGCTGCCCAGGCCCTTGAACTGGATCTGGAACATGATGGCGTTGTCGGTGTCCCCGTGGACATTGCGCACGTAGTGACGTCCGATCAGGCGCAACGCGATGCAGCAATTCTGGTACTCCACACCCAGCAAGGCGGCAAGCGTCTTGGGCTGGCCACGCTCCCAGTCGGTCTGACGCTGGCGCAGGGCCACGTTCCAGCGTCCCAGCAGACGCCAGTTCTCGCTGATCGGAATGACCGCCGAGGCATCGAACTGCTCCATGTAGTGGACACGGTAGCGATACGAGAAATTGAGGATGCCGTCGGCACCGAGGCGGCGCTGGAACTGCAGTGTGCCGACGTCGGTGCGCCGGTGGTTGGGGTCCCATTGGTAGACGCTGTTGAGGCGCCACGTCGGGCTCAGGCTCAGGCTCATCTGAGCCACGTAATCGGAACCGTCGAAGTCGGTCGGCCGGGTGTTGCGGTCCAGTTGCACCTTCTGCGGTGAAAAGTAGCGGATCTGGCCGAAGCTGAACGCGGCTTTTTCGACACCGCTGGCATCGAGCAGGCGCGTGGTGAGTGCCGCGGTGAGGTTGTTGGCATCCATTTGCCGATCAGCGCCCGAAAAGCGGTTGGGCGAAAACAGTTGCCAGTATGCAAAGGTCATCTCGCGACTGTCGAACACGGGTTGGTCACGCTGATCACGGTACGGCACATACAGGTAGTAAAGGCGCGGTTCCAGCGTTTGCGTGTAGTTGTGGCCGAACAGCGTCGTGTCGCGCTCGAAAATGAGGCCGCTGTCGATGCTGGTGATCGGCACGCCGCGCGACGGGTGATTGTTGACGTAACCGTAGCGCTGCGGATCGTTGATCAATTGGTAGCTGGTGTAACGGTAGGCGACACGCGGGCGTACATACCAGGCGGCGCCCTGGTAATCCGCTTCCAGATAGGGGTAGAGGTCGATGCGATTGCCTTCCACCACATTGTCTTTTCGAAATGCCACGGCCTCGTTGTCCATGCCGAATTCGATCGTGGGTGTCAGCGGCAGGTCGATGTCGAACGTGGCGCGCGGCCAGCGACGGTATTGCAGGCTGGTGTCGGAAAGAATCGGGTCGACATTCTGGTAGCTGTCGGCGCCGAACGAGGCGCTCCACCAGTCGCCGTTGCCGTGGAAGTACGCATTGGAGGCCAGTACCGACGGCGTCGTGTAGCCCTTGAGGTCGGATTCGAAATCCTGAAAATAATATTTGTCGGACGCGCGCTTGATCGAGGTGGAAAAACTCCAGTGGCGACTGATGCCCGTATGGTCCTTGAAACCGATCAGGTAGCGATCGGCACCGTCGTCGATGTCGCGCTCGCGGTTCAAATGGTCGCTGCCGGCGCGTTGATCGTCGGGCATGTAATCGAAATCCAGCACGCCGTTGCTGCTGCCCCACAGATAACGGAACTGGCCGCCCAGCATCACGCCGCGCTCGGTATAGACCTGCGGCGTCAGTGTGGCGTCGTAGTTGGGCGCGAGGTTCAGGTAATACGGGATGCTGAACATGAACCCGGAATTGCCGTTGTTGGCAAACGTCGGGTACAGGAAGCCCGATTTGCGACGGTTGTCGATCGGAAAGCTGAAATACGGCAGGTACAGAAACGGCACGTTGCCCAGGCGCATGGTGGCGTCGTGTGCGACGCCGACGCCGGTGATCTTGTTGGTCGTGATCTTCTTGGCGCGAAATTCCCACACCCGATCGCCGGGGTCGCAGGTGGAATATGTCGCCTGGCTGAGGCGGCTGTGGTCGGGATCGAGCAGTTCCGCCCGGGCGGCGCGACCGTTGCCGCGCGAGGCCAGCATCTGATAACGCACGTCGTCGGCGATGGCATGGTCGGGCGTGGTCGTGCCGTGGATGCGCGATGCCGACAACAACTCCGTGCTGTCCTGATAGGTGACGTTGCCGCGCGCATCGTAGGCGGTGGTTCGATCGTTGTAATCGAGCTGGTCGGCGTTGAGCAGCTGGTCGTAGCGTCGCAGCGTGACATTGCCGCTCAACCGGTACAGGCTCTGGTTGGAGGCATCCGCCTTTTCGGCATCGACCTGCGTGGCGGCGGTGGCGCGCCCCGCGCTGTCTTCAGGCAGACCCGGCTGGTAGAACTCGAACAGCGCGTTGGGACGACACAAGGCGAAGCTGACGGGCTTGACCGGACAATCGAACGTACCCAGCGGACAGGGGGCGATTTCGGTGTCCGGCGGTACCGGCGGGTGCGCGGGCAAATGATCCTGCGCCGCCATGGCAGCGGGTGCGAAAGCGCCGGCCATGGTTGCAGCGATGGCCCAGGCCAGTGTGCGGCGAACCAGAGGAGTGCGAACGGTGGTCGGCACGGGGCCGGTCTCCTTGAGCGTGATCCCGTAACGCTAGCAGAAAGCCGGTCGGGCGGGCAGATGGCATGTCAATCGCGCAGCAACTCGGTGACGTGGGCGGTCACGCCGTCGCGCAGCGCGGTGAGATCGTAACCCCCTTCCAGGCAGGATATGAGTCGGTCGTCGGCATGGGCATGGGCCAGGTCGCAAAGTTGCTCGCTGATCCATGCGTAATCGGCCGTTTTCAGTGTCAAGTCCGCCAGCGGGTCGCGTCGATCGGCGTCGAAACCGGCCGAAACCAGCAACAACTGGGGTCGGAAGGCATACAGGCGTGGCAACAACAGGTCATGCCAGACGCCGCGAAAGTCCGCCGAACCGGCCCCCGCGGGCAGCGGAGCGTTGAGGATGTTGCCGCAGCCGGTTTCATTGGCCGCTCCGGTGTCCGGATACAGCGGCGACTGGTGACTGGAGGCATACATGATGCGTGGTTCGTGCGCGAAGATGGCTTGCGTGCCGTTGCCGTGATGGACGTCGAAATCGACAATCGCCACACGCTTGAGCCGATGCACGGCAAGCGCATGCGCGGCGGCCACGGCCACGTTGTTGAACAGGCAGAAGCCCATGGCGCGATCGTCGGTGGCGTGATGGCCGGGTGGCCGTACGGCACAGAACGCATGCGACACCGGGCCCCGCATGACATCGTCCACGGCGGCCACGGCAGCACCGGCGGCTCGCAATGCGGCTTCGGCCGAACCCGGTGACACCAATGTGTCGTCATCCAGTCGTTGCAGGCCGTCGGCCGGTGCGTCATCAAGGATGCGCCGGACATGATCCGGCGTGTGCACGCGTTCCAGCTGTGTTCGCGTGGCGCGCGGCGCATCGATGCAATCCAGGGTCGCGAAATGATCGCTGTCGAGCGCCTCGAGCACCACGCCGAGTCGCGCTGGCGTCTCGGGGTGGGCCGGACCGGTATCGTGCTTCAGACAGGCTTGATGCGTGTACAGGCGCAGCACATTCAGGCCTGCGGTTTCCTGCGCCGCTCGTGTTGCCACAGAACCTCGCCGTGGCCGCTGGCACGCGCGAGCACGCGGGCGATCACGAACAACAGATCCGACAGACGATTGAGATAATGGGTGACTTGCGGCCGCACGGTTTCCTCGCGCGCCAGGGTCACCACGGCGCGTTCGGCGCGCCGACAGACCGTGCGCGCGAGGTGGCATTGCGCCGCCGCCATGCCGCCGCCGGGCAGAATGAACTCCTTCAACGCCGGCAGTTCGGCATTGAAGCTGTCCAGTGTCTTTTCCAGACGTTCGACGTCGGCATCGTGCACCATTTCCATGCCGGGGATGCACAGCTCGCCGCCCAGGTCGAACAGATCGTGCTGTACCTGGGTCAGCGCTTCGTGCACGGTATCGGATACGTCCGGCGAGGCCAGCACCATGCCGATGACGCAATTCAGTTCGTCCGTGGTGCCATAGGCGTTGACGCGCGGGGAATCCTTCGGCGTGCGCGAGCCGTCGCCGAGACCGGTGGTGCCGTCGTCACCCGTGCGTGTGTAGATTTTGGAAAGGCGATTACCCACGAGACATCAGGCGGCCGCGGGCGCGATGCGCAGCACCGCGTAACGGCGCGACAGCAGTGCGAAGCCGCCGAACAGCACGCCGCTCCACAGCAACGTGCCGGGCAACGAGCCGTAGGTGTAGAACGGCAGGCCGGCAAGATAGCAGGCAGCCAGGCCGGAGGCCGTCATGGCGTACATGCCCGAGCTCAGCCACACCGCGAAGTTGGTGACGAGATAGAAACCGGTGGCACTGCCGACAGCCGTCAGACCCACGCGCAAGGCGCCGGTACGACCGCGCAACACGCCCATGCCGACCAGTACCATGGCGGCGAAGCACAGGTAGACCAGCGGGCTCAGCGTCGCCAGACCAATCACGGCGTCGGACAGGAACATCGCCCCCAACGGCACCACGAACGCCAGCACGCGATGGCGGAAATATGCGCCGCCGAACAGGGCGATGGCCGCGATCGGGGTGAAGTTGTACGGCAGCGAGCCGGGCTGGAAGTGCGCCAGCAGGCGAAACGCGACCGCAAAAGCGATCAAGCCGGTCAATACCAGCAGACGGGGCGTGAAAATCCGGGACGGTTCGGAAAGATTCGAGCGCATGAGAAGTTCCATCGACATGTCGAACAACAGACTCACAGGATACTGCAAACCCGGTGCCGGGGGCAGGCGGAAAGTTCAGGCACAGGTGCCTGCTGGCGGTATGATCGGCACATGAGCGAACGTACCGATATTCTCATCGTCGGCGGCGGTCTGGTCGGTGCCAGTCTGGCCATTGCCCTGGATCGCGCCGGCTGTCGCGCCACCATGGTCGAGGCGGCAGCGCCCCGCGCCGATGCCCAGCCCAGTTACGACGAGCGCAATCTGGCGCTGGCACGTGCCAGCGTCAATGGCCTTCGTGCGCTCGGCGTCTGGGAACATGCCGCCGCCAAGGCCACGCCGATTCGGCGTATTCACGTCAGCCGAGCCGGTGAGTTCGGCAGCACGCGGCTGCTGGCCGAGCGGGTCGGCGTCGATGCCCTGGGCTGGACACTGCCGGCCCGCGAGCTGGGCGCCGCCTTGCTGAAGCGCCTGGAGGACTGCCACGCGCTTCAACGCCATGCGCCGGCGCGTGTGGTGTCGGTCGAGCGCACGGAAACCGGCTGGCGCGTGCGCATCGTCGATGACGCCGGCGAGCGCGATATCGATACGCGCTTGCTGGTCGGCGCCGACGGCAGCCATTCCATGATCCGCCGGCAACTGGGTATCGGCACGGACCAATACGATTACGAACAGACGCTGTTCGTGGCCACGGTGACCCCCGAGCGTGCCCCCGAGGGGCGGGCTTTCGAACGCTTTGCCGATGACGGGCCGATCGCCTTGCTGCCGCTCGCCGACGGGCGCGCGGGGCTGGTATTGACCGTGGCGGCGCCCGAAGCCGATGCCGTCAAGGCCATGCATGATGACGCGTTTCTGGCCTTGGCGCAGCGCCGTTTCGGCTGGCGACTCGGGCGTTTGTCGCGGCCCGGCAAACGGTTTCCTTATGCCATCAGGCGTGTCGCGGCCCAGTCACTGGTGGCGCCGCACGCGGTATTGGTGGGCAACGCCGCGCAAACGGTGCATCCGGTGGGCGCGCAAGGTTTCAATCTGGGGTTGCGTGACGCCCTGACACTGGCCGAACAGGTGGCCGATGCTCCGGACCCCGGTCATGCCGATTTGCTGGCAACGTATGCCGCACGCCGTGCCCCGGATCGCGAAGGCGTCATGGCGATGAGTCACGGTCTGATCCGTCTGGCTTGTCTGGATGCACCGTGGCTGGCGCCGTTGCGGACGTTGGGATTGCTGGCGTTCGACCGCCTGCCGCCGTTGCGTCGCGGCATGGCTCGACGTGGCATGGGTTTTCGCGGCCTGCCGCCGCGTGACGTGATGGAGACGATGCGATGAGTGCGATGACAACGCCGATTCCCAACCGCCGCCGCTCGCGTCGCGATGTGGTGGTCGTCGGCGGCGGCATGGCCGGCGTTGCCGCCGCACTGGCCCTGGCGAAGTCCGATCTGGACGTGACGCTGGTCGAGGCGCGGAAGCCCAGGCCATGGCAGGTCGATGATGACATGGATTTGCGCGTGGTCGCCGTCGCCCCCTCCTCGGCGCATCTGCTGAGCGAACTCGGCGTGTGGCCGCAAGTCGTGTCCGCACGCGTACAAGCGTATCGCCACATGCGTGTCTGGGATGCGGAAAATGGCGCCGTGCTGGACATGGACGCGGCTGACGGCGGTTACGAAGCCCTTGGTTGGATCGTCGAGAACCGTTTGCTGCAAACCCGCACGTGGGACGCATTGGAATCCGCCGGCGTGCATGTCCGCTGCCCGGCCAGCGTCGAATCGCTGGATCTGCGCGAGGACGCCGCCCGCGTCACGCTGGACGATGGCACGTCGCTGGAGGCCAGCGTGCTGGTGGCGGCCGATGGCGCCGGGTCACCGCTGCGCACACTGGCCGGTATCGACACGCGCGGACGCGATTATGCCCAACGCGCCGTCGTGGCTCACGTGACCACCGAGCGCGGTCACGCAGACACGGCCTGGCAACGCTTTCTGCCGGGCGGACCGTTGGCCCTGCTGCCGTTGAGCGATGGCCGCAGCTCCCTGGTCTGGTCATTGCCGGAAGCCGAAGCTCAGGAAGTGCTGGCACGGGGCGATGCTGCCTTTTGCGAGGCGGTGGGCGTGGCCAGCGATTTTCGCCTGGGCCGGATTACCGCCGCCACCAGGCGCGCCGCTTTTCCGCTTCGTCTGCAATTGGCGCGTCGCTATCACGCCGGCCGCATGGTGCTGTTGGGAGATGCCGCCCATGTGGTGCACCCCCTGGCCGGCCAGGGGATCAACCTGGGGCTGCGCGATGTGACCGAATTGCGCGATGTGCTGCAAGGCGCCCGCGTTGCAGGGCGCGACATCGGCGCCGACCATGTGTTGCAACGTTACGCACGTCGTCGCCGCAGCGCCGATACCCTGGATGCCTGTTCGTTCGATGCGCTGGCACGTGTTTACGCATGGCGTTCGCCGGCACTCGTGCCCTGGCGCGGTCTGGGCATGACATTCGTGGACCGTGTCCGGCCCGTCAAGCGTTTGCTGACACGGCACGCGGCAGGTATTTGATGCGTCTGCGATTTGTGCGGTGGTGAGATGGTCACTATTTCGTGTCGTGCGATTTGCACAGCGGCACAACGCGGTTATGCTTCCTGAATGAGTCCGACCGAATCCATCACGAATGTGCGCGACCTTCGCGATCGCGCGTTCCGCCAGACGCACTCGGGACAACTGGAAGCGGCGCAGGAGTCGTTGCAGTTGCTGGTTCAGCAAGTGCCGCAGGATGTCGGTGCATGGCTGAAATTGTCCGAGGTCATGACCCGACGCGACAATTGGGCGGATGCCAGTTGGCCATTGCTGCAGGCGGCAAAACATTTGCCGCGGCACGTGCCCTCGATCCTCGCGTTGATTCAGGAACTGATCGCCCACGGCGAAATCGTGGTGGCGCGCCAATGCCTCGATCTGCTGGCGCAGGCGCCGAATCCACCGGCCGACCTTCTCAAATCCTGCTCGGGACTTCGGTATCTGTTGGGTGAATATCGATTGGCCGGCCAATTGCTCGACAAGGCGTTGGCTGCCGGCGTGGATGATCCGGTCAGTCACTTCCGGCAAGGCATGTTCCGGTATTTTTTTGGTGATGTCGACGGCGCCAGCCATGCTCTTCGCGAGTGCCTTCGGCGTTGGCCGCAGTATGGCGACGCCGCGGTATTGCTGGCCGGTCTCGAGCGTCAGCAACCGGGGACCGACCTGCTCGAGCACGTGGATGCGCAGCTGAGTCGAATCGGCGCGAACGAAACCGATCACGAACATCGGTTTTTGCGGGCCGAGTTCGAGTATGCGCGCTTCAAGATCCTGGACGATCTGGACCGGCGTGATGAGGCCTGGTCGTCGCTTGCCGCCAGCAATCGACGCATGCACGCGTTGTATCCGTACGATGCCGCGGGAGCCGAGGAGCTGGTGAATGCGTTGATTCGGATGGAGCTTTCGCCAACGGATGCCCACGACAGTGCGCCACCACTGGAAGGCCCGATGCCGATCTTTGTTGTTGGCGTTCCACGCTCCGGCACCACCTTGCTCGAGCGCATATTGTCGTCGCATTCGCGTGTGGCCAGCGCCGGCGAGTTGACCGATTTTCAACGCCAGTTGCGCAAGCTTGCCAACATACCGCCAAACCGGCGCAATGGCTTGGCGCAGGCGATCGAGCAGGTCGGTGGAATCGATTTGCGCAACCTGGGCGTGCGCTATCTCAAGCAGACGCAATGGCGTGCCGCGGGGCGGGATTTTTATGTCGACAAGTTGCCGGCCAATATCCTGATGGTGGCGCTGATTCGGCGCGCGTTGCCGCAGGCGCCGATCGTGCATGTGGCGCGCGATCCGATGGATACGTGTTTTTCCAATCTGCGCGCCATGTTCGGCAACCGCGCCACGTTCAGTTACGAAATGCAGGCCATGGCGCATCACTATCGTCAATACTCGCGCCTCGTCGAGCACTGGCGTCGACGTCTTCCGGATGCGATGGCCGACGTGTCCTACGTCGACCTGGTCGACAATACGGATGCGACCGTGCGTCGCGTACTGGCGCACTGTGGTCTGGACATGGAGGACGCCTGCCTGCGCCCCGAGGAAAACGCGCAGCCGGTGGCCACTCCCAGCAGTGCGCAGGTACGCGAGCCCGTACACGGACGGGCGATCGGCCAGTGGCGTCGCTACGAGACGCAATTGCAGCCGTTGCGCGAAGCATTGGGTGAATTGGCCGCCGAGTCGGCCCGGGGGGCCGGGCGGTAGACATTTTCCGGGCTGCAAAAGTATCTGCACGGGTCATGTTTTCGCCGCTTCTTGACCCATGGAACCACCATGGGCCTGCGAGTCGTCGAAAATCTGTCCTTGCGCAGGCGCTTTTTCGCTTCGAAAATTTCTACCGCCCAGGCTCCCGGGAAACCGCCGGCCCGGGGCGTTTCAGCTGCTGCGCTCGACTGCGTAATCGGCCAATGCCAACAGGGCGTCGCGCCATTCGGATTCGGGCAGGCAGTCGAGTGCGTCGCGTGCGGCGTTGGCGTGGGTGTGCGCCAGCCGCCGGGTGCGCTCCAGAGCACCCGATTCGCGGATGAAGCCGACCACGTCGGCAAGCGATTCGCGGCCACCGCGCTCGATGGCCTCGCGCAGCGATTTCGTTTGTGCCGGTGACGCCTTTTCGAGCGCGTAGATCAGTGGCAGTGTGGGTTTGCCTTCGGCCAGGTCGTCACCGATGTTTTTGCCCAGAGTGCCGGTGTCGGAAACATAATCCAGCAGATCGTCGGCGATCTGGAAAGCGTAGCCGAGCTGCATGCCGTAGTGACGCAGCGACTGCACCTGCATTTGCGGCAACCGCGCCAGCACGCCGCCAAGTTGCGTGGCGGCGGCGAACAGAACCGCCGTCTTGCGCTCGATCACGGCCAGGTAGGCCGCTTCATCCACATCCGGATTGCCGATATTGAGCAGTTGCAGCACCTCGCCTTCGGCGATGGTGTTGGTGGTATCGGCCAGCACGCGCATGATGCGCATGTCGTCCAGTTCCACCATCATCTGGAACGAGCGCGAATACAGAAAGTCGCCCACCAGCACGCTGGCGGCATTGCCCCACATGGCGTTGGCCGTCTTGCGGCCGCGCCTGAGCTCCGACTCGTCCACCACGTCGTCGTGCAGCAACGTGGAGGTGTGGATGAACTCGATCACCGCCGCCAGCTGCGTGTGCGC
>CAZSOU010000015.1:0-42525 GCA_964608595.1 uncultured Rhodanobacteraceae bacterium | reverse complement strand
ATCGACGAGATCGACAAGGTGGCGCAGCGCTCGGATTTCGGCGGCAGCGCCGGCGGCATCAGCCGCGAAGGCGTGCAACGCGACTTGCTGCCGCTGGTGGAAGGCTCGACCGTGTCCACCAAATACGGCCCGATCAAGACCGACCACATGCTGTTCATCGCCTCCGGCGCGTTTTCCATCGCGCGGCCGTCGGACCTCATCCCCGAGTTGCAGGGGCGTCTGCCCATCCGCGTGGAACTGTCTTCGCTGGGTGTGGACGACTTCAAGCGCATCCTGCGCGAGCCGCACAACGCACTGACCAAGCAATATGCGGCACTGCTGTCGGCCGAAGGCGTCACCCTGGAATTCGTCGATTCGGGCATCGACCGGCTGGCCGAGGTGGCCCATCAAGTCAACGAAACCACCGAAAACATCGGCGCCCGCCGTCTTCATACCGTCATGGAACGCCTGCTGGAGGAAATTTCCTACGAAGCAGCAGATAAAAGCGGCGAAAATTACCGGATCGACGCCGAATTTGTCGACAAAAACCTGCATTCGGTCGCTCACGACGAAGACCTCAGCCGCTACATCCTGTGATGAATCAGAACGGCGTGAGAAAGCGTCGCGGTATCCTGAGGTCATGACCGCACGCATTCTCCCTTTCCGTGCCCGCAAAACCATGCGGGCACGCCTGCTGCAGGCGCGCGAACAGCGCATGCTGGTGCGTATCTGGCGCGGACAGCTGGAGTACGGCAGTTTCTGCGGTTACGTTGGCGGCGTCGGGCGCGAATTCTTCCTGCTGCGCGTGATCGGCGACGGCCTTACCGACGACGGCCTGTACGCCATGCGCCATCGCGACATCACGGAGCTGGAAGCACCCGAAGCACATGGCGGTTTCATCGAAAAAGCCTTGGCCATCAAGCACATCGTGCCCCGCCTCCCGACGGCGTTCCCGCTGGACGCCGTCAACGACGTCGTGGTCGCGGCCTCCCGTCGCACGCCGGTCATGGGCGTGCACGTGGACAACGAGGAAGAGTCCGAATTCTGCTACATCGGCCGCCTTGTCGGCCGCAGCACCGAAGGCTTCCAGTTGCAGGAGATCAACCCCGACGGACGCTGGCTCGACGAGCCGTCGCCATTCGCCTGGGATGAAGTGTCCACGCTGAGCATGGACGACCCCTACGCCCGATCGCTGCTCGCAGTCGCCGGCCACGCCCCGCCGCTGAAGCAGCCCGACAACGACAGCGATCGCGACCACGGCAGCTGATCCGCACGACCTGCCCTGCAGGTCAACCGGCATCTGCGATACGAAAACAGACCTTGAGCAGATTCATCCGGGACCGCTTGATCAGCCCGTCATGTTGCAGGCGGCCCGCCACGATGCCGGAATGGATGCCCGGCTGCCGGCAATCAGCGTGTCCCGGACCCAGGCATTGGCTCCGCGTTCCTGCGCATTGGTGGAGGCGACTTGATCGGGACCGTCAAGCCATGGAGCGGGATCGCTCGCCAGTGGCAAGCCCATTGGCTCGGAGCGGTTACTTGCCGATGCAAAAGGAGCTGAAAATCGCACCCAGCAGGTCGTCGGGGCAGAACGCGCCGGTGATCTCGCCCAATGCCTGCTGTGCCTGGCGCAGCTCTTCGGCGGCCAGTTCGCCGGCCTGGGTGGCGCGCAGGGTCTGATCGGCGGCGTCGAGGCGGGACAGGGTGCGTTCCAGTGCCAGGACGTGACGCCGACGTGCGCTGAAGGCGCCGCCGGTGGCGGCCCGATCGGCACCGGCGAAGTGGCGCAGGCGATCACGCAGGGTATCCAGTCCGGCGCCTGTTTTTGCCGACAGCCACAGCCAGTCGACCCCTTCGCGGGTTTCGGCGTGGGCGGATGCCGCACCGAGATCGATCTTGTTGACGAGAATCAGACGCGGCGTCGTGGCGGGGAGGTCACCCAGAAGTGCCAGATCCTTGTCCACGCGATACTCTTCGGTCATCAGCAACGCCAGATCCGCTTGCGCCAGATGCGCACGGGCGCGACGCACCCCTTCGCGTTCGACTTCGTCGCCGGTGTCGCGCAAGCCGGCGGTGTCGATCAGTTCCAGTGCCACGCCATCGATGTCGAGCATCTCGCGCAGCGCATCACGGGTAGTGCCGGCGATGGCGGTGACGATGGCGCGCTCGTCGCCGGCCAGGGCGTTGAGAAGGCTGGATTTGCCGACATTGGGCCGGCCCACGATGGCCACGCTGAGGCCGTCATTCAGCCGCAACCCCCGGCGTGCTTCGACCAACAGCGTGTTGATGGCGTCGCGCACGGCATCCAGTTGACTGCCGATAGCCGGGTCGGCAAGGAAGTCGATCTCTTCCTCGGGAAAATCGATGGCCGCTTCGATATGCACGCGCAACGCGGTGAGCTGCGCCAGCAAGGCATCCACACGCTCGGAGAACTGGCCTTGCAACGATCGCACCGCCGCGCGCGCGGCACTTTCCGAGCGTGCGGCGACAAGGTCCGCCACGGCTTCGGCCTGGGCCAGATCCAGCTTGCCGTTCAGGAAGGCCCGTTCGCTGAATTCGCCCGGACGCGCCAGGCGCGCGCCCAAGGCGCAGACCCGACGCAAAATCCGGTCGAGCACGACCACGCTGCCGTGGGTCTGCAATTCCAGCACATGCTCGCCGGTGTAGGAATGCGGCGCGGAAAACAGCAACATCAGGCCGTGGTCGATGACATGACCGTCGGCTGCGTGAAAATGCGCGAAATGCGCCTGTCGCGGTACGGGAGCACGGCCCAGCAGGGTCTGTGCCATGGCCGGGACTTCCGGCCCGGACACCCGCACCACGCCGACACCGGCCGCACCCGGCGCGGTGGCGATGGCGGCGATGGTGTCGGTGTCGGACATGTTCACGCGATGCTGACGAGTGACGCCTCATCGGGGCGTGGCGCCACCCCGATCAGGCCTTGCTGGCGGCCTTTTTCTTGGCTTCCTGCTGATCCACCTGGCGGAAAACCCACCACTGCGTCAACAGACGGCACAAGGTATTGACGATGTAATACAACGCCAGACCGGCCGGGAAGAAGGCGAAGAACACGGCATAGGCGACCGGCATGAACTTCATGATCTTCGCCTGTGTGCCATCCATGCCCGGCGACAGCGGCATGGTCAGACTCTGAACCAGCATGACCACGGCGTACAGGATCGGCAGGATGAAGTACGGATCGGCCACCGACAGATCGTGGATCCACCAGATGAACGGCGCCTGGCGCAACTCCACGCTTTCACGCAGCAATTCGTACAGACCGAAGAAGACGGGCAGGGTGATCAGCACCGGCAGACAGCCGGCCACCGGATTGACCTTCTCCTTCTTGTACAACTCCATCGTCGCCTGCTGCATCTTCTGCTTGTCGTCGCCGTAGCGTTCCTTCAAGGCGTCCAGACGCGGCTTGAGCCGGCGCATGTGGGCCGAGGAGCGGTACTGCACGGCATTGAGCTTGTAGATGACCACGTTGATCAGCAGCACCAGCAGCACGATCGCCCAGCCCCAGTTGTGGGTCACCGAGTGCAATGCCGACAGGATGCCGTGCAACGGACGGGCGATGATGGTCATCATGCCGTAGTTGAGCGCGAGCTTGAAACTCGGCTCGACGCTTTTCAGCAGGTCCGGCAATTTCGGCCCCAGGAACAGGCGCGCCCGGGTGGTGGTCGATTGGCCGGGCGCCACACTCAGCAACGGGCCGATATCGCGGATCAGGTAATGCGC
Source organism: uncultured Rhodanobacteraceae bacterium (assembly GCA_964608595.1). GTDB lineage: Bacteria > Pseudomonadota > Gammaproteobacteria > Xanthomonadales > Rhodanobacteraceae > Oleiagrimonas. Next base: position 38,805 of record CAZSOU010000015.1, on the reverse strand, counting down.
ATCGTCGCCACTGCCGAGCACGGCGGTGGAAAGCGTGCCCTTGCGGTCAGTCGGCGGCAGCCATGCGCCCACGAAATAGGACTGCTCCATGGCGATCCAGCCGCTGCCGATCTGCCGTCCGGCGCTGCCATTCTCGCTCAGCGGGTGATCCTCGAAATCCTCGAACTTGATCTGGTTGAACTTCGCGTCGGGGCTGTACCAGGCCGCACCGAAAAAGCCGTAATTGGCGGGATTGGCGTAGTGTTCCAGGAAATTGCCGCCTTCAGGCTTGGGCGGCGTGACACGCTCGAACTGATGATACGCCTGCCCCTGCCAGGTCTTGGCGCCCTGGTTGTGGATGGTCTGATCCACGGCGATGGTGTAACTGCCGCGTTCGAGGGTGTACGTCTTGGTGACCGTGACACCGTTCGGACCGGTCCAGTCGAGCTTCACTGTCAGTTGTTTCTGTCCCGGCGCCAGGGTGTAGCGGGTCTTGTCGGCCCGGAAGAGCGTCTTGTGATTGGGCGCGGCATTGCCGTCCACGCCGATCAAACCGCTTTGCGCTTCGTAGAAACGCTCGGCAGAGTTGCTGAGCAACTGCACGCTTTGCTTCGACCCCAGCGATTCCGGGTATTTCAGCAGATGCGACTTGACCACGGTGCCGCCCCGGGCGTCGATGGTCAGCGCCAGCACATCGGTGCGAACCTTGATCAGTTGCGTCTGCGCGGGCGCCGTCGCCTTACCCTGCGTGGCCGGTATTGCTGCCGCGGCGTTCGTCTGCGCGGGCACGCCGGCTTCCTCGTCCGTCGCTCCCGTTGTTGCTGCCGCCTGCGGCACCGCGGCCGATGACGCCGTCGCCACGCTGGCAGCGGGTGCCGGCGGGGTGGGCGGACGGTGATAGTCGTTCATCCACGCGTTGAACAGCAGATAGGCGACAAACGCCAGCGCGAGGAGCAGGAACGTACGCGTTTGATTCATGACAACGGCTAATCCGGTGGTGCCGCCCCGCACAAGGTCGGCGGCGGCGGGAAATTCGGGCGCGACATGCGACGGTCAACAATGCGCACCAGCGCCAACAAGGACGACAGGGCGCAAATCAACCTGTCATTTTGCCGTGCTCGGGCGCTTGCTTCAATGGACGGATGCGCGACCACAAGGCATCCAGTTCGTCGCGCAGTACCTCTGCGGATTTGCCGGCCGCGTCACGATGCGCAATCACCAGGATGTCCACGGGCGGCAATTGCGCCCGGCGCCGCCGGAAACTCTCACGAATCTGGCGTTTGATGCGATTGCGCTCGACCGCGCGCAAGGAAACCCGACGCGAAACGGCCATGCCCAAACGCGCCGTGGTCCCGGGATTGGGCCCATAGCGCAACATGAAACACGTACTTCTGACGCGACCCCGGGCGCGACGCAGCGCGGCAAAGTCGGCGCTGGACCGTAGCCGCGCAGCGGGCGGCAGACCGAGGCCCGTCATGAAGGATCAATCAGGGGATCAGGCGCTTGCGGCCCTTGGCACGTCGTGCCTTGAGCACTTTGCGACCATCGGCCGTGGCCATGCGCGCGCGGAAACCGTGCTTGCGGGCACGCTTGAGATTGCTGGGCTGGAAGGTCCGCTTCATGGCCTTCTCCTGTCGAATGAAATGGAGGGAAAAAGATGCGGAAGTATGCGCGTGAAGTGACGTCAAGTCAAGGAATGCACGCGTCACCGATGCATGCTGCTAGACTCGCCAGACCATCCATTCGAGTTTGTTTGCCGGCCGTTGTCACGCAATCCCCTGCGTTGCATTCGGGCCGGTGGTCGGGAGTCGGAATTTCATGAGCGATCTTTGGCGGCGTTGCCTGCAACACCTTGAAAGCGAATGCCCTGCCGAGGATTTGCACGCCTGGCTGATGCCCTTGCAGGCGCGTGAAGACGCCCATGGCGTGCATCTTTACGCACCCAACGCCTATATTCTCGACACGGTACGCAGCGACTACCTGGACAAGATTCGCCAGGTGCTGGAGCACTTGGCCGGCCACACGCTGACGATCGGTATCGAAGTCGGTTCGGTGCACGACCACGCGCCGACGAGAACGCCGGCAACCGCTGCCCGCGCACCGCAAGCCGGACGCCAGGCGACGCCGCACGCGCACCATCTGGATCCTCATTACACCTTCGAGACGTTCGTCGAAGGCAAATCCAACCAGCTCGGCAAGGCCGCCGCCATGCAGGTGGCGCAGAACCCCGGCCGCGCCTACAACCCGCTGCTGCTGTATGGCGGCACCGGCCTCGGCAAGACCCACCTGATGCACGCCGCCGGCAACCTGATGCGCGCCAAGAACCCGGACTGCAAGGTGCTGTACCTGCGCTCGGAACAGTTCGTCAGCGCCATGATCGAGGCCCTGCGCGCCAAGAACATGGACGTGTTCAAGCGCCGCTTCCGCTCGGTGGACGCGCTGCTGATCGACGACATCCAGCTGTTCGCCGGCAAGGACACCACGCAGGAGGAGTTCTTCCACACCTTCAACGCGCTGTTCGAGTCCAAGCAGCAGATCATCCTCACCTGCGACCGCTATCCCAAGGAGGTGGACAAGCTCGAGCCGCGCCTGAAATCGCGCCTGGGCTGGGGCCTGTCGGTCGCCATCGAGCCGCCGGATTTCGAGACCCGCGCCGCGATCCTGTTGTCCAAGGCGCACGAGAAGACCATGGACATGCCCGAGGACGTGGCCATGCTGCTGGCCAAGCGCATCCGCTCCAACGTGCGTGACCTGGAAGGCGCACTCAACACATTGGCCGCCCGTGCGCACTTCTTCAATCGACCGATCACCGCCGATTTCGCGCAGGAAACGTTGCGTGACCTCCTGAGCACGCACGCCCAGGCCGTCACCATCCCCAATATCCAGAAAACCGTGGCGGACTATTATCAGGTGCGCCTGTCCGACCTTCTGTCGAAACGACGCGTCCGTTCGCTGGCGCGTCCACGGCAGATGGCCATGACCCTGGCCAAGGAATTGACCGAACACAGCTTGCCGGAAATCGGCGAGGCCTTTGGCGGGCGCGATCACACCACGGTACTGCACGCCTGCCGTACCATCCGTGGTTTGATGGAAAAAGATGTACGCATGAAGCAGGATTGGGAGCAGTTGATCCGTATACTCACAGGCTGAAAAGTTGTGGATAAAAAGTGGATATCGACCCGCGGCCGAGTTATCCACAGACAAGGCACATGCTTCAAGCCCGAAGCTGCACCGCCAGCATTGACGTAAGTTATTGAAATAAAACGCATTAAATACGCTGTTCACGAATTCACAGGCACTACTACCACTACCATCTTCAATAAAGAAAAACAGAAGAGGGGTGGGAACAAGGGGCACAACCATGCAATTTGCCATTCAACGCGAAGCTTTGCTCAAGCCGTTGCAACAAGTCGTCGGAGTGATCGAACGCCGGCAGACGCTGCCCGTGCTGGCCAATTTTCTGGTCCGGGCGAGCGAGGGCACGGTGTCCTTCACCGGCACGGACCTCGAAGTCGAGCTCATCGCCACGACACCGGCCGAGGATGTGGAAGACGGCGAGATCACGATTCCGGCGCGCAAACTGTTCGACATCGTGCGGGCATTGCCCGACGGCGTCGCCATTACCTTGAAACTTGCCGGTGAGCGTGTGCTGATGCAGGCCGGGCGCAGCCGTTTCACACTGGCCACGTTGCCGGCAAGCGAATTTCCGACCGTCGACACCATCGAGGTCGTCGATCGTGTGTCGGTGCCCGAAGCGGTGCTGAAAGACCTTATCGAGCGAACCGCGTTCGCCATGGCCAACCAGGACGTGCGTTACTACCTCAACGGCATGTTGCTGGAGCTGGAAAGCGGTTCGCTGCGCTGTGTGGCAACGGATGGGCATCGTCTCGCGATGGCTGAGACTGCGGCGTCCGCGGGTACCGAAACGCGGCGTCAGGTGATCATTCCGCGCAAAGGCGTGACCGAACTGGCCGGTTTGTTCGAAGCCGGCGAGGGTGAGGTGGAGCTCGAATTCGGGCGCAACCATTTGCGTGTGCGCCGGGGCGACGTGGTGTTCACGTCCAAACTGATCGACGGGCGGTTCCCTGATTACGAAGCGGTGATTCCGATCGGTGCGGATCAACGGGTGGAATTGCCGCGTGATGTATTGCGCATGGCGTTGCAGCGTGCCGCCATTTTGTCCAACGAAAAATACCGTGGCGTGAAGCTGGAGGTCAGTCCCGGCAGTCTGCGCATCGTGGCGCACAACCCGGAGCAGGAAGAGGCCGTCGAGGAACTCGAAGCCGATACCCGTGTGGACGAGCTTTCCGTGGGATTCAACGTCGGCTATCTGATGGACGCGTTGGCCGCATTGCGTGGTGAAAGCGTGCGTTTGAATCTGCGTGATGCACAATCCAGTTGCCTTATCGAAGGTGGCGGGGAAGAAAGCTCGCGTCACGTGGTCATGCCGTTGCGGTTGTAACCAACGGCGAGAGACGTCGGCAAGCGCCGGGGCCATGAGGGTGGTTCCGGCGTTTTTGTGTGCACGGTAGAGTGAGTGCAATGAGATTCGAACGATTGCGCATCGAACATCTGCGTTGCTTGGGACAGGTGGAGCTGGAACCGGCACCAGGGCTCAACTTTTTTGTCGGCACCAATGGCGCCGGCAAGACCAGTGTGCTTGAAGCCGCCTGCTTGTTGTCCTACGCGAGGTCTTTCCGCAGCGGGTCGCGTGACGCGCTGATCCAGCGTGGTACCCGCCAGTTCAACGTCTACGGTGAGGTGCGTCATCGGCAACAGATCCACCGTCTGGGTCTTGGTCGTGAATCCGGCCGATGGCAGGCGCGAGTGGACGGGGTGGGGGTCGACAGGCTCAGCGACTTGATTCGGTGTTGTGCCGTGGTTTGTTTCGAGCCAGGGAGTCACGCGCTGATTGCGGGACCGGCCGAGGAGCGTCGCCGTTTTCTCGATTGGGGCGTGTTCCACGTGGAACACGGTTTTCTTGCGTCGTGGCAGCGATACCGACGCGCTCTGAAACAGCGTAATGCGTTGCTGCGAGCCGCTGAGCCGCCGAGTGATCGCCTGATGTCGCCGTGGGAAGAGGAAATGGACCAAAGCGGGCGACATATTGATCGGATTCGTGCCGATTATCTGCGCACGCTCGAAACCGACTTGGTTTCCATAACCGGCGCGCTGTTGCCCGAGTTGGGTGATTTTTCCCTGAGCTACCGTGCCGGCTGGGATACATCACAACCGTTGGCGGAGACGTTGCGCACGAATCGGGTGCGGGACCGCGCGCGCGGTCACACCACGCAGGGCATCCATCGCGGAGATTGGCGCGCCGTGTTTTCCGAGGCGCCGCAGCGGGAGCATTTCTCCCGTGGTCAGGAAAAGCTTTGCGCCTTGGCCTGCGTGCTGGCGCAAGCCAAGGTTTATGCAGACGACAAAGGCGAATGGCCTGTCGTGTGTCTGGATGATCTGGCATCTGAACTGGATGTTCCGCATCAGCAAGCCGTCGTCCGGTGGTTGCAAGCAGTGGAGGCGCAAGTCTTGGTAACCGGCGTCTCCACACCGGAGGCGCTGCCGGCCGATGAAACGTGTTTGTTCCACGTGGAACACGGGCGCGTCAGCAAAGCGGTCTGAGCCCGCTACAGCGGCGGCAACCGCCTGAAAATGCTATAATTGACGGAATCATCAGCAGCGTACGCCATCGGGCGTCCATGAGGACTTCATGACCACTTCTGCATCCGGCGACAAGGGATACGATTCCAGCAGCATCAAGGTGCTCAAGGGCCTGGAGGCGGTCCGCAAACGCCCCGGCATGTACATCGGTGACACCGACGACGGGACCGGTTTGCACCACATGGTATTCGAGGTGGTGGACAACGCCATTGATGAGGCCTTGGCCGGCTATTGCGATCGCGTGGTCGTCACCATCCATGCGGACGGTACCGTCAGCATCAGCGACAATGGCCGCGGCATTCCCGTGGGCATGCATGCCGAAGAAGGGCGCTCGACGGCGGAAGTGGTGATGACCGTCCTGCATGCCGGCGGCAAGTTCGATGACAATTCCTACAAGGTCTCGGGGGGGCTGCACGGCGTGGGTGTCTCGGTGGTCAACGCCTTGAGCGAACGTTTGTGGCTGACGATTTACCGCAATGGCGAAGAACATCGGCAGGAATACGCCAATGGCGAACCCGAAGCGCCGTTGCGCGTGGTCGGACCGACCGACAAACGCGGCACCGTGGTGCGCTTTCTACCCAGCCAGGAGACGTTTTCCGATGTCGAGTTCCACTTCGACATGCTGGCCAAACGCTTGCGTGAACTGGCGTTCCTCAATTCCGGCGTGCGTATCGAACTCACCGACGAGCGCGACGATCGCCAGGAAGTCTTTGCCTACGAGGGGGGCATCCGCTCGTTCGTCGAGCACATGGCGCAGCTCAAGACGGTGTTGCATCCCAACGTGATCAGCTTGAGTGCCGAACAAAGCGACATCACCGTGGAAGTCGCACTGCAGTGGACCGAGGCGTATCAGGAAACGATGTTCTGCTACACCAACAACATTCCACAGCGTGATGGCGGCACTCACCTGACGGGGTTCCGTACCGCGCTGACACGCGCCATGCAGAACTACATCGAGAAGGAGGGCCTTGCCAAGAAGGCCAAGGTCGCGCCGTCGGGCGACGACATGCGCGAAGGCATGATCGCCGTGCTCTCGGTCAAAGTGCCTGATCCCAAGTTTTCTTCGCAGACCAAGGACAAACTGGTCTCCAGCGAGGTCAAGACGGTGGTCGATCAGGTCCTGTATGAACGGCTGACCGATTTTCTTCTCGAGCACCCCAACGAAGCCAAAATCATCGCGTCCAAGGTGGTGGATGCCGCGCGGGCCCGTGAGGCGGCGCGCAAGGCGCGTGAGCTGACACGGCGCAAGAGTGCGCTGGATATCGCCGGTTTGCCGGGCAAGCTGGCCGACTGTCAGGAAAAGGATCCGGCACTGTCCGAACTGTTCCTGGTCGAGGGTGATTCGGCCGGCGGATCAGCCAAGCAGGGCCGCAACCGCAAGACCCAGGCCGTGTTGCCACTCAAGGGCAAGATCCTCAACGTCGAGAAAGCGCGCTTCGACAAGATGCTGTCCTCGGCCGAAGTCGGCACGCTGATCACGGCACTGGGTACCGGTATCGGCAAGGACGAGTACGACCCGGACAAACTGCGTTACCACCACATCATCATCATGACCGATGCCGATGTGGACGGCTCGCACATCCGCACGTTGCTGCTGACCTTCTTCTACCGCCAGATGCCGGAGCTGATCGAGCGCGGCCACGTCTACATCGGCTTGCCGCCGTTGTACAAGATCAAACAGGGCAAGCAAGAGCTGTATCTCAAGGATGATGCGGCGTTGAACGATTACCTCATTGCCAGTGCGGTGGACAACGCGGCATTGCAATACAGTCCGGATGCGCCGGTCATTACCGGCCCGGCGCTGGAAAAACTGTTGCATCAATACCAGGACGCGCTGGACCAGGTCGTGCATCTCAATCAACGCTGCGACCAGGCGGTGTGGCTGGCGATGCTCGAACATGCGCCGCTGGAATCCGGGTTGTGGGGTGACCCGAACGCAATGCAGGCCTGGCTCGACACGTTGGCCAAGCGCTTGGCCAACGAAGGCCTGGGCAAGCCGCACTTCCGCTTCGAGTATCGCGCCCAGGTCGGCGATCAGCCGCCGGCGATCGTCGTCATCCGCAGCCAGCATGGCCTGGAGCACACCTGGGTCTTGTCGCGACCGTTCTTCGAGGGGCCGGATTTTGCACCCATCATGACCATCTCGCGCGAACTTTCCGGCTTGATCCAGGATGGTGCCGAAGTGCGCCGCGGCAACGGTTCGCGCGGCATCGTGCAGTTTGCCGACGCGCGCCAGTGGTTGATGGACGAAGCCAAGAAAGGCCGCAGCATCCAACGCTTCAAGGGTCTGGGTGAAATGAATCCGGAGCAATTGTGGGAAACCACCGTCAATCCCGACACGCGACGCATGCTCCAGGTCGGTATCGAGGATGCCGTGGCCGCCGATCAGATGTTTTCCATGCTGATGGGTGAGGCCGTCGAACCGCGGCGCGACTTCATCGAGACCAATGCGCTCAAGGTGGCCAACCTCGATATCTGATTGTCGGCAACACCCTTCGTCGCGAACGTGAATACAAAAAATATAATTAAATCATATATTTAAGTATTTTTCTCGCGAAAGTGACGTACAGGCACGGCGCTCGATGGGGCGCCGTGCCTTTTTGTGCTTGCCGGCGGCGCCTCGGCTAGCTTATTTTGTTGCTCATGTTCACTTCATATGTGTCATGACAAGTTCGTGTCAGGGTGACCCCTTGACACTTGTCACTTGCACGGAGGCTTGAAAGCGACTTGAGCTTGATACCAACAAGGAGGTAGTCTCAAAAATCCCCCACGTGTCCGCGGACACGATGACGCCCTGTTACGAAGAGGTAGGCAATGAAACTTGGAACCGTTCCCAAGATGCTCGCTGGCGCGACACTGGCATTCGCCATCACCGGTGGCGCCGCCGTCGCCAGCCCGCTGCCGCAGCACGATCAGAAAAGCCAAAGCCAGCAAGATCAGAAAAAAGCGCTCTACCCCAATGCCACGCGAGAGGAGCCGAAACTGGATCTGACCGACCAGGATACGGCCGACACGCTCAACAAGGGCCTCAACGCTGCCAACGCGGGAGACATGGCCAAGGCCAAGCAAATCCTGCAACCGCTTGCCCAGGGTACGGCGACGGACAGCAAGTACGCCCAGGCGCTGGCGCTGCAAGGCATGGCCAATGTCAAATACCGGGAAAAGGATCTTCCGGGTGCCATCGCCACCATGCAGAAAGCGCTCAAGATCGGCGTCATGCCCAATGACACGTATTTCCAGCTGATGTACCAGTTGGCCCAGTTCCAGGCGGCCGATCAGCAATACCAGGCGGCATTGACCACGCTGCAAAAGTGGCGCGCCGAAGGCAAGCGGGAAACCGCCGACTCCTACGGCCTGGAAGGCGTGCTGGATTACCGCCTGAAAAACTACAAGGGCGCCATCGCGGCCATCAAGAAAGCCAAGTCGATGACGGACCAGTCGAAGGAGAACTGGGATCAGGTGCTCGCAGCCAGCTATGCCGAAACCGGGCAAGGTGGTCAGGCCATTGCCATGGCCCGGAAACAGTTGGCAGCCGATCCGAGCGATGCCACCACGCGCCATAACTTGATCACGCTGCTGATGCAGTCGCAAAAATATCCCGAAGCGCTCAAGGAAATGGAGAAGGCGCGCAGCAACGGCCAGATCAGCACCAGCGACGGTTACATCAATCTGGCCAAGCTCTATCTCATCACGGGGCAAAATTCCGGCAAGGATCCCAAACCCTATGCCGACAAGGCGATTGCCGCACTCAAGGAAGGGCAGAGCAAGGGTATCGTCAAGCCTGATTACGACTACTACAAGCTGAAGGCCGGCGCCGCACTGTTGAGTGGTGACACCTCTGCCGCACTGGCTGCCTATACCAAGGCGGCGCCGATGGGTCATGACGGCTCGGCGGAACTGCGCATTGCGCAGATACAGGGGCAGAACCACAAATACAGCGCGTCGCGCAGCGCTGCGCAAAAGGCCTTGTCAAAAGGCACCAAGCACAAAGGCAGGGCCTACATGCTGATTGCGGAGGCCGAACGGGCCATGAAGAACAAACCGGCGGCGATCAAGGCCATGAAAAAGGCAGCGCAGGATCCGGAGACGCGTTCGAAAGCCCAAGCCTGGCTGAAAGAAGCGGGTCATTGACACGACTACTTTTCGCCTGTTTTTGCGGGCAACCACAAACCGCTGTAGAAGTCTATACAAACTTCTCCTACTAGTGTAACGTGGATCACTTCCCGCTTTGCGTTCAGGTAATCCCTGCCTGTGCAGGTCATTGCCGACGCCAAGCGCGTTAACAGAATTTGATGTAATGACTGGTACGTTTAACTGATGGCCTCAAGTACAGACCGCAACGGCCGTGACGGGTTCAATTGGAAGCGCACGTGGGCATTCGCCGGCGTGATTGCGCTGCATGCAGCCGCTTTCATGATGATCATGGCGCCTGCCGCGCCGCCGACGGCCAAGAAGCAGCAAAAAGAGAAGGTGGTGCAGGTGACCTTCATTCAGCCACCACCACCGCCACCGCCGCCGCCACCGCCGCCGCCGGAGCCGCCGAAGCAGCCGCCGCCGAAGGTCATCAAGATGGTTCAGCCGCCGCCGACGCCGCCACCGCCGGCGCCGCCGCCGCCGGTGCAGGAACAATCGTCCATGGCCGTGGCCGCGCCGCCGCCCGCGCCGCCGGCACCGCCGGCACCGCCGCGTGATATCGCGCCGAGCACCGACCTTTCCTACAAGAGTCGGCATCCACCGCGCTATCCGGCTCAGGCCATCCGCATGCGACATCAGGGAACCGTCGTGTTGCTGGTACTGGTGGGCGCTGACGGCAGCGTTCTCCAGGTCAAGGTCGACAAATCCAGCGGCCATCGGGAACTGGATCGTGCCGCCGTAAAAGCCGCCAAGGGCTGGCGTTTCAACCCCGGAACCCACAACGGACAACCTTCCAAGGGTTGGGCCCGCGTGCCGGTCACTTTCAATCTCAACCAGGCGTACTAGTGACGACCGTCACCAGACCTCTATCAGCTTGACTTTCCAAAGGTAGCGTTATGCACTTTCTAGACACCGTCGCCACACTGGCAGCACAGACCCCCGGTTCCGGAGGTTCCAAGGCACAGGCTCTGCAATCGGGTCTGTCGTTCCAGACCTTCATCCACAACATGAGCGGTTTCGACCTGTTCATCGGCATCGTGCTGGTGGTCATGTCCGCCGTGTCCTGGTATTACATCATCGCCAACTCCATCCGTAACGCGATGCTGCGTTCGCGGCAGGAAAAAGTCATTCGGGCGTTCTGGGATGCCGGTTCCGCGCAGGAATCGATCCGGGCCATGGAAGAGCAGCCGCGCAGCGAGCCGTTCTCCAAGATCGCTCTCGATTGCGCCGAAGCCGCCGCGCACCATCAGCGTTCCGGTTCCGACCGTCTGGCCGAATCGCTGGATCGCTCCGAGTTCATCGACCGCGCGCTGCGCCAGTCGGTGGCACGTGAGAGCCTGCGTCTGGAAGCCGGTCTGACCATTCTCGCTACCGTCGGTTCGGCCGCCGTGTTCGTCGGTCTGCTCGGTACCGTCATCGGCATCGTGCACGCCTTGACGTCGATCGGCGCGTCCGGTCAGGCATCCATCCAGGCGGTCGCCGGTCCGGTGGGCATGGCCTTGTACATGACCGCTGGTGGTCTGGCCGCGGCAATTCCAGCCGTGTTGGCCTACAACTTCTTCGTGCGTGCCAACCGCATCACGTATGCCAAGTTCGACGAGTTTGCCCACGATCTGCACGATTTCTTTGCCACGGGTGCACGTGTCGGTGAAACCGCCGACAAGTGAGGATTAGCCCATGGCAATGAGCGTCGGAAACAACGAAGGCGGCACCAATGCTGAAATCAACATCACGCCGCTCGCAGATGTGATGCTGGTGCTGTTGATCATCTTCATGATCACGGCACCCCTGTCCGCGCACAAGATCAAGGTGACACTGCCGCAGGCCAACCCGAAATCGGAGACGCCGAAGAAGGTCGTGCAACCGGTCGATCTGGCTGTGGAACCGGACGGGACCATGTACTGGAACGACAACCCCGTATCCCAGCCGGAGCTGCAAGCCAAATTGCTGGTGGTGGCACAAAAGAGTCCGCAACCACCGTTGCAGATTCGTGCCGACAAGACCACACGCTACAAGGTAATCCGCAAAGCGCTGGAAACGGCCAAGAGCAGTGGCATGGTGCATGTCCAGTTCGTCACCAACGCTCCGCCGAAGTCCGAATGAGGCGGAGCCCGACGAACGGGATTGATCAGCAACGTGATGGGTGAACGTCACGTTCGACAGGGCACGACATCGCGGTTGCCGACACGTATCGGCGCCGTGTGACAAGGTTCCCGTCCCTCGGGACGGGTGACCGGAGGTAACATCAATGAGTTATTCCAATTCGGGTGGTTCCGGTTCCAGCGGCGGGCCGATGGTGGAAATCAACGTCACGCCCCTGGTGGACGTGATGCTGGTGCTGGTGATCATTTTCATCATCACCGCGCCGATGCTGACGCACAAGATTCGCATCGATCTGCCGCAGCCGAACGAGAACGTCAAACCACCGGAGAATCCGCCCGAGCCGATCCACCTGGTGATCAAGGCGAACGGGTCGTTGTTCATGAACGATACGCCGGTCAGCGAGCAGAACCTGAAACTGCAACTGCAGGTGTACGGCTCCAAGTCGAAAAAGGAACAGCCGGAAGTGCAGATTCAGGCCGACGACAATGTGCAATACGACATCGTTGCCAAGGTCCTGGCGGATGCCAAGGGTGCCAACATGCAGAAAATCGGGTTCGTCGACACCGACTGATGCATCCGGTGATCCGGTATGAGATTGAGCGGGCGCCATGTTGGCGCCCGTTTTTTCGTCAGGCCAATATGGCCAGGTAACGGCGCACCGTGGGCGCCAATCCGTCATACAACGCCTCCGAGATCAGGGCGTGGCCGATCGAAACTTCCGCCAATCCCGGAATTGCCCGTTTGATGGCGCCGAGGTTGGCCTGATTGAGGTCGTGGCCGGCATTCACCCCCAAACCGGCCTGATGCGCGAGACGCGCCGTCTGGGCGCATGCGCCCAGTTCCGCGCGGGCGTCACCCTCGATGAAGGCGCGCGCATAAGGCCCCGTGTAGATCTCGACACGAGCGACGCCGGCGGCGGCGGCGCGCGCGAACCCGTCGGGCGTGTCGACGCCCGCGTCGACGAACAGACTGACCCGGCAATCGAGTGCCGTCAGTTCCGCGACGATCGGTTCCAGGCGATCCATGTCCCGTGCCAGATCGAAGCCGTGGTCGGACGTGATCTGGCCATCGCCATCGGGAACCAGGGTAACCTGGGTGGGACGCGCCTCCTGCACCAGCGCCAGGAAGCCGGGATAGTCGCCACGCGGCCCGGCCATGGGATTGCCCTCGATGTTGTATTCGACGCGGCGACGCACGAGTTTGGCCAGGGCACGGACATCATCCGGGCGTATGTGACGCTGATCGGGCCGTGGATGCACCGTGATCCCACCACAGCCGTTGTCGATGGCGGTGCGAGCAGCGGTGAGGATATCGGGTTGACCTTCGCCGCGCGCGTTGCGCAATACGGCGATCTTGTTGAGATTGACGCTGAGCAATGTCATGGCGGGAAACTGTCCGAAACGGGACATGACTGTAGCCGATTTGACGCCGACTGCGCCGCAACGCGGTATTGGCGTCCCGTGCGATCGTACGGGACGGCGCAGGGCACCCGGTCCCGCGAACGGTCCGGTCCCGGGTTGCGCCCGCCGGTGACGTCATGCGACAGGGCCGGGTCATCCGGCCGCGCAAGAAAAAGGGCACACGAACCCGTGTGCCCGAATGGAAGGAGAACCACATGTCCGTCCCTGGACAACTAATCACGGTTGGGGAGAACCAACACTTACTCAGACAAAGCCGCTCCGGAAAAGTTCAAGCATTCGATGCGAGCGCGAAATGTCGGACCTGCCGTGGCCCGGCTTGCCAGCACAACGTGGCAAAAAAAGCCTCGGGCAACGCCCAGTGCGCCAGTTGCCAGCTTGCAGGGGTACCCAGGTTCCCGTCGACATGCGCAAGCGTCAATCGGTCCTCGTCGCAAACGAAGGCCACCTTGTGCAAACCATGCGACAGACCGCGACCGTGGGCCTTGAGCAACGCTTCCTTGGCAGTCCACAGTCGAATGAACGCCTGCGGTTGTTCATCATCCCGCAAACTGGCGAGTTGCGCGTATTCGCCGGGCGCGTAAAACCGCTTGGCCAGGGCCATGAACGAACGTCCGGGTCGCACGTGTTCGATATCCACGCCCAACACCGGGAGGCTGCGTGCCACGGCGATCACCGCGCGGGTCCCGCTGTGCGACCAGTTGAAATCCAGACGACCCGCCAATGTGCCGTCCAGCACGGGGCGACCGTGCCCGTTTTGGCGCAGGCCGATTATTTCAGGACGCACATCCAGATAAGCCGCCAGTACCCGTCGCAACGGCGCACGGCCATCTTCACGTCGGTAGGCAAGCCACCACACATGAATGCTTGCGTCGTGCAGCTCGCGCGCGGCCGCTTTCGGAGGCACGGTTCTTGCGCGCGACGGATCATCGTGGCCCATGTGATGGATACTGACGATTCATTTCACCAGGCGCTCATCGACCAGCTTTTCCACCACTGTCGGGTCGGCCAACGTGGTGATGTCGCCCAGTTTGTCGGGCTCGTTCTCGGCAATCTTGCGCAAAATGCGGCGCATGATCTTGCCTGAGCGCGTTTTCGGAAGTGCGGGCGCCCATTGCAGAAAGTCGATCTTGGCGATGGGGCCGATCTCCTTGCGCACCTGGGCGATCAGCTCGTCACGCAATTGATCGCTTGGTGCGGTGCCGGCGACCAGCGTGACGTAGGCGTAGATGCCCTGCCCCTTGATGTCGTGCGGGCAACCCACCACTGCTGCTTCGGCCACGGTGTCCTGGGTCACGAGGGCGCTTTCCACCTCGGCCGTGCCGAGGCGATGGCCGGACACATTGATGACGTCATCCACGCGGCCGGTAATCCAGTAATAGCCATCGGCGTCGCGGCGCGCGCCGTCGCCCGAGAAGTAATTGCCGGGATAGGTCTTGAAATAGGTGTCGATGAAACGCTGATGATCGCCATAGACGGTGCGCATCTGGCCGGGCCAGGAGTCGGTGATGACCAAGTTGCCCGTACATTCACCTTCTTGCACATTGCCCTCGGCATCGACGATCGCCGGTTGAATGCCGAAGAACGGTTTGGTGGCCGACCCCGGCTTGGTATCGATGGCGCCCGGCAGCGGCGTGATCATGATGCCGCCGGTTTCGGTTTGCCACCAGGTGTCGACGATCGGGCAGCGCTCGCCGCCGACTACCCGGTGATACCACTCCCATGCCTCCGGATTGATCGGCTCGCCCACTGTACCCAACAGGCGCAGCGACTTGCGCGACGTTTTCTTGACCGGCTCCTCGCCGTCACGCATCAGTGCGCGGATGGCCGTCGGAGCGGTATAGAACAGCGTCACCTGATGCTTGTCCACGACCTGCCAGAACCGACTCGTATCGGGGTAGGCAGGCGTGCCGTCGAACATCACGGTGGTTGCGCCGTTGGCAAGCGGGCCGTAGACCACGTAGCTGTGGCCGGTGACCCAGCCGACATCGGCCGTGCACCAGTACACGTCGTTTTCGCGGAGATCGAAAACGGTTTCGTGGGTATAGGAGACGAATACCAGGTACCCGCCGGTGGTGTGCAACACCCCCTTGGGCTTGCCGGTGGACCCGGAGGTGTACAGGATGAACAACGGATCCTCGGCATTCATCGGCTCGGGCGGGCAGTCGGTGGGCTGGCCGTCGATCATGTCGTGATACCAGCGGTCGCGCGGCGACTGGATATTCACCGAGCCGCCCGTGCGGCGCACCACGATCACCGTTTCCACGCTGTTGGTACCGGGGCGGGTCAGCGATTCGTCGACGTTGGCCTTGAGCGGAATCTTCTTGCCGCCGCGGGTTCCTTCGTCGGCCGTGATGACCATCTTGCAAGCCGAGTCGGCGATGCGCCCGGCCAGCGAGTCCGGTGAAAAGCCGCCAAACACCACCGAATGCACGGCGCCGATCCGTGCACAAGCGAGCATTGCCACGGCCGCCTCCGGAATCATCGGCATGTAGATGGCGACGCGGTCGCCCTTGGCCACGCCAAGGTTTCGCAGCGCATTGGCGAACCGGCACACCTCGGCGTGCAGCTCGCGATAACTGATCCGGCGCGATTCGGACGGGTTGTCACCCTCGAAAATGATCGCGGTCTTGTCGCCGCGCTTGTCGAGTTGACGATCCAGGCAATTGGCGGCCACGTTGAGCTCGCCATCGGGATACCAGCGAATGTGCAGATCGTCCGGGTCGAAGCTGACGTCCTTGATCGTGTTCGGCGGTTTGATCCAGTCCAGGCGTTTGCCGACCTCGGCCCAGAAAGGTTCCGGGTCGTTGCACGACTCGGCATACAAACGTTCGTAATCGTCGGCCTTGATGGTGGCCTTGTCCGCAAAATCGGCGGGAACGGGATGCACATTGGGCATGATCAGCCTCCTCCGGAAATCGTGGGGATGGCGCCCCCGTGCTTGGCGCACAGGCGCACACTGCCCTCCGAGTGTAGACCAAACGCAACCGTTTTCATGGTGGGGCGCGCCGCAAATCCGTGTTGGCCGCAAGATGAACGGTGAAATGTGCGTGTCGCATTCCATTCAGCTTCGCGCGTTACCCTAACGACTGGTCATCGTCGTGAAGGGGTACCGCGGTGTCGTCTTTTGCCATCTACATTGTCGGTTTCGCCATTGTCATCGCCGGTCTTGCGTACGGCGCCTACTTGCTGCACGTGCAAACGCAATGGATCGTTGTCGGCGTGATCGTGCTGGCCGGTTGCGGGATTCTTGCCGCCGTCAATCACACCCGGCGTCGCGACCCGCCCGCCGAGCCACGCGATTGATTCGCGCAACGCCGAGTGTCGGCGCGGTCTTTGCAAGGCATCAGTGTCGCCCGCGCAGGTACTTGTAGCAGTCGTAGCGCTCGGTCGTGGCGTCGATTTGCGCTTGCGTGACGTGGTGCTTGAAACGCTCTTCGCGCGTCATCGTGCGCCAGACATCCACATCCACGCACGGTTTGGGCGCAATACCGAACAGGCCCTGCAGCGTACGCAAGGCACCGGCGACGCCTTGTTGCTGCGGCGGGATCATGTGCAAATGCGGTGCTCCGCGCACGTGATCGTTTCGCGGCAGTCGCAGGTGTGACCCGTTCCACAATGGCGTTGGTGCGAGCGAGCGGCCGACGCGGCCCCGGCGCGACGGTGTCGCCCGGAACTCCGGTTTCGTCGCGGGCAAGGACAGGTCCAGCCGGGGACGGGTGGCGGTTTTGTCCGTCACGCGTTGGCGGGATGGTGTGGCTGCCCGGGGCTTGTCCGCGGGTGCCGGACGCGCCGGCAAGCGAATCGTCGGGCGAGACCGGGTTTCCGGTTTTCGCGGTCGTGGTCGAACCATCAGGCGCACCACCATGCGTTGCGTTGACGTCGGCGTCGACGTGGTGTGCAAGCGATGCCTGAACGGCTGCGCGGGAAGACTGATCAGCAGCGCGATGGCGCCATGAAGCGCCAGCACGGTCGAGATGGCCGCAACGCGAGTCGTATCGCGTTTGCGCCAAACCACGGCAAAATCCATCGGTGTCCCCGTCCTGCAACCTGAGAGCCTGGGCGGCGGGTTGCGATACGTCGTTGGAACGCGATCGGGGTCTGAAAGTTCATCGTATCCGACGCCGTGCGCCTTTGTTGTTTCGACACACGCCGGAAAAAAGGCGGCCACACACCGAGCGTGGCCGCCTGCGGGGTCACTGTCGGACAGCGATCATTTCGTGGGCTTGGGGCCCTTGATCCCGGTGACGAAACCATCCGGACGCAAGTATTTGGTGAAGGCCTTCTGGATATCGTCGGCCGACATGCCGTAGTACTTGTGCGCGGCAATCTCCAGACTGTTCAGTGGTTTGCCCGCCAGGGACAGACCGAGAAGCCCGTTGCCGATGGAGCTGAAGCTCGACTGGCTGAGCTGCAACTGGCGCAACACCTTGCCCTTGGCGTCATGCAGTTCGCTTGCGCTGACCGGCTGGCTCAGCATTTGCTTCACGTCATGAATCGCCATGGTGCGCGCCTTGCTCACCTTGTCCGGATCGCAACCGAAGGTGATGCTGAAACGGCCGCGATGCTTGTCCAGGCTCGTGCCGCTGCTGACGCCGTAGACCAGACCGCCCTTGACGCGCAGATCGTGGATCAACCGATTGCCGAAACCGCCCCCGCCGAGGATCTGGTTGCCCAGTGTGACGGCATAGCGATCGGGGCTGTTTTCGGTCAGCTTCAACATCTGCGACAACGTGACCGTGTCCTGCACCGCCGACGAATCCGGGGTGTGGAAATGCCCGGCCTTGTTGAGCGCCACGGCGGGATAGTTCACGTCCGGTTTGGCGCCGTCCGCTTTCCATTGGCCGAAGTTGGCCGTCACCACTTTGCGCACCTGATCCGGGGTCACGTCGCCGACCACCACGATGGTGGTCATGTCGGGGCGGAAAACCTTCCGGTAATACTGCTTGACGTTGTCCAGCGTCAGGCTTTTGGCCGATTCGGGCGTGGTGTAGCGCAGGCCCGGGTCCCCCTTGGGCAACAGCGCGCGCTCCATGCTCATCGAATACAGGAAGCCCGGCGACTTGTTGCGACCGGCAACCGTGCCTACCGTGTTGTGACGCATGAACATGAATGCCCGTTGCGGCATCGCCGGGTGCAATTCGTTGGCGGCCAGCAGTTTCACGCCCTCGGCGAACTTGTCCGACGGCACCGACAGGGAGAAGCGGGTGCCGCCGCTTTCATTGGCGCTGATGGCGTCCAGCGCGGCCTGGTATTTGAGCCGCGGCATGTCGGTGGTGCCGAAACGGAACAGTGAATTCATCACCTTGGCGACGCCCTTCTTGCCTTCGGGTGCCTGCAGATCGGGATTGGTTTTCACCTCGCCGAAGACCTCCACCGTCTTGCTCACCGACTCGGGTTGCACGATCACGCGCAGGCCGTTGTCGAGCGTGAATGCCGTCGGGTTGACGGCAAATTTCGGCAGCGTCAGCTTGGCGAACGCCGATTGCGCCCAATCGGGCAAAGTGACCGGGCCGGTCGGCTTGCTGGCGAACTTTTCGGCGCCGCCGAAGCTCGAATGCGAGATCGATTTGCCTGATGATTCGGGGGTCAGGATGGCGGTGATGGCGTGGTCCGGGTCGAACAAACGCCTGGCCATCGCATCGACCTCGGCCGGCGTCACTTTGGCAATGGCCTTGCGCAGGTCGTCCGGGGAATCGAATCCGCCGTTGGCGAGTGCCTGCGACCAGGCGTTGGCCAAACCCGACACGGAGTTTTTCTTGTAGGCCATGTCGGCAATGGCTTTTTGTTTGGCGGCGGCCACCAGTTCTTCGGGCACGCCGTCGGCCGCCACGTGGGCGACAATGGCATTGACTTCGTCCAGCACCTTTTGGGCGTCGCCGCCACGGCGGAAAGCCGCCTGCGCGAAGGCGATGCCGGCATGCGGCATGAAATTGCCGCCGAAGCCGCCGGACAACGCCTTGCCCGTCAGACCCATCGCGTGCAGTTGGCCGCGCTTGGAGCCCATGGCGCGCGACAGCACCAGCGCGGTGGCATAGTCGGAACTGCGCAAACCGGGCATGCGCCACGCCTTGGCCACGATGCCGACGGGGTAGTCGGTCGGGAGCTTGATGGTCTTGGCCTTGACCGGTTTGAAATCGAATGTCGGCTTGCTCGGCAGTGTCTTCTGCGGGATATCGCCGAACAGCGACTTCACCTTGGCCAGCGTGGACTGGGCGTCGACGTCGCCGGCAATGACCAGAATGGCGTTGTTGGGCGCATACCAGGTGTCATGAAATGCCTTGAGCTGCTTTGCCGTGGTTTTGTCGAACGACTCGCGCGTGCCCAGACCCTGCCAGGCGTAGGGGGTGCCGGCGAACATCTGCCGATTCAGTTGCAGCAGGAATTTGTAGGCCGGGTTGGAATGGTCGCGCGATACTTCCTGCTCGATCGCGCCGCGTTCCTTTTTCCAGCCTTTTTCGGTCACGTCCACACCGCGCATGCGGATCGAGGCGATGCGCAGTGCCACGTCGAGGTCCTGCGACGGCACGGTGAAAAAATACTGCGTCACGCCGTGCTGGGTGTCCGCGTTGAAGCTGTCGCCCATGTCCGATGCCACGGCCATCAACTGGTTCATCGAAAGCCCCGGGCTGCCGCGGAACATCATGTGTTCCATGGCGTGGGCCGTGCCCGGAAAACCGTCCTTCACCTCGTCGGCGCCGACCAGATAATTCATTTCGGTCGTTACCACCGGCGCCAGATCGTTGTGCACGATCACCACGCGCAGGCCGTTGTCGAGTGTCGCCCGCGTCACGTCCTGATCGTGCGTGGCCGCCATCGTGCCGGTGGCGACCAATGCCAGTGAAATCGCGCCGGCCAGTTTCAGCAATCGGTGTTTCATGTCCCTTTCCCTCTGTGTGCAAAGTCGGATTGGCCGAACGTATCGGCCGCAAAAGCACCCGCAACAACGCATTGGCGTCGATGCCGATGGCTGTGGAAAAACGGAGGGTGGCGGATGGCCTCAGTCCGTTGATCAGTGCCGGATGATCTCACACTGAGGACTCATGATGCATCCTCAGGCAGAAACGGATGCGGCAGGCGCTGCCAATTTTGCCAACCCTGCACGATGGCGCGCAGCAGGACGGGCAGGAGACAGGCCCACAACAGCGCCAGTACCACACATGGAAGCGCCGGCAACGACGCGCCGTCGAAAACGGTGAAAAAGGCGTAAAACGCATAAAGCGCACTGATGCTGACCAGCAGCAGCACGTAAAGGCTGAAGATGCGTTTGCCCATCGGATGCTCGCGGTGATGCCCCAGAATGGTCAGCGTCCCGGCCGTGAGCCGCAACAACGCGAACATGGCCAGCGCCCCGATGAGGAGCGTGGCGACAAGCGATACTTGTCCGAGACTCCAGCTCACCAGTATCCAGGCGACGAGCGAACCCGTTGTCGTGATCGCCAGACCGGTACCCAGGGTGAGCATGAGCAGAGCGCGTTTGAGTCGAGCGACATCCCCCAGCCCGGGCAGCAACGCCAGCAACGGCAATACACCATCGCATTGCGACCAGCGACGACGCAGTGTCTGCACTGTACCTTCAAGGGCGCCGTAGCAGCCAAACAGCGCGATCCATCCACTGGCCAGGAACAGGTAATGCGTCAGCTCGTCGGTGTCGTGTTCCTGTGCGAACATGCTGGCGAACATGATTGCCGCCGCGCTCAAACAGAGGAGCATCCATAGCGAGAGTCGCAGCCGGCCGCGGCGCGTCTGCGGTGCCCACAGGTTGAGCGCCACGCGCAGGTTGGCATAAACGCAATGCGGGCCGCAGCCGCGCACATCCGGTTCCGGCTGCAACCATGCGAGACGTTGACGGATCAGGTTCGATTCGTCGGGCAACAGCGAATGCCGGGCACGCGGCTGCAGAAGAAGTTCGATGAACGGTATTCGCCATCGCGAAACCGTGACATCCGATCGCCGCGACAGGCGGTGCCACCGGGCCATGGCGATGAGCGTGAAACCGATGCCGCACAAGCTCAACGTGGCCGGATGCGTGTAGTCGACGTCGGCGAGAAAATCGGGCATCGGGACCGCATTGAGCACCGTGGGTGAAAAACACAACACGAAAAACAGGCTCTGCGGCATCAGACTGGTCGCAAACGCCGCGCTGCAGACGACGAATATGGCCGCCGCACTGGTCCAGTCGCCTCCCATGCCGCCAAGAAGAAGCGCGGGCAGGACGCAGGTGAGCACGGCGTACAGGCACAAGCCGGCATGAACTTCGTTGCGCGCATGCGGCAGGCGCAAATGATGGGCCGCGCGCGCCAGAAGCAGGCTGGCCGGCAGGAAATACCACCACGCCAGCATGTCGCTGATGGCAACGACAGTGGCAAGCGCGGACGTGTCGCCATCGGTCATGTCTGCGGTGATCCCCAGGGCTGCCAACACCAGGACGCCCGCGATGCGGAAAAACCAGTGACGGTGGGAGTCATGTGCGCGCCACGGCAGCTCGAACCACCGATACCACCGCGAACCGCTCTTGCGTGCCGTCCGGGCGCCCGTTGCCGAGGCGGATGCGGCCGTCATTCCGCCACCTCGATGAACAGATCCTCCAGACCCATTGCATCCAGGCGCGCGCCCGGTATCGGCGGCGCGCTGTCGCGTTCGACGATCAAGCTGAGGCTGCCATCGTCGTGCCGGCGTCGTCGCAGGGCGTTGGCCGGTGCGCTGTGGGCGAGCGATGCGGGCAGCCACAGCCGTGCATAGCGTTCCTTGGTGTCATCGATGCTGCAATGAAGCAACAATCGCCCTTCATGCAGAAACGCGACATCGGACGCCACGCGCTCCAGATCCGACACGATATGGGTGGAAAAAAGCACCGTGGTGCCGGCTTCGCCGGCGCGCAGGGCGATCTCGCGCAGCAGCTCGCGTCGTGCCACAGGATCCAGCGCGGCGGCGGGTTCGTCCAGTACCAGCAGTTCCGGTCGTGATGCCAGGGCGCGGATCAGGTCGACCCGTTGGCGCTCACCCGGTGAGAGCTTGCCCAGCACGCGGTTGGCCGGAATCTGCCAGCGCGACACCATGTGCTCGGCAAACTCCGGATCCCAGCGCGGGTAGAAACGGCCCAGGTAATCGAACATTTGCGTGACGGTCAGCCACCCCAGCGCGTCGGGTTGCTGTGGTACGTAGCCGATGCGCGCCTTGGCGGCGTCGCCGAGCTTGAGCGCCGGTTCGCCGAACACCAGGGTCTCGCCGGAAAGCGGCATCAACAGGCCCAGCAGGGCACGGATCAGAGTGGATTTGCCGGCGCCGTTGCGACCGATCAAACCCAGCACCGCGCCGGGCGCAAGCTGCAGATCCACGCCCTTGAGTACGTTGGCGCCCTCGTAGCAATGGGTCAATCCGCGTGCAACCAGGGGCGCGATGGCGGCGGGCGATGATTCGAGTACGGCGTTCATGCAGGTTGGTCCTCCCTCAGAAGATCGGCGAGTCGTTGCAGCACGACATCGGCCGGCAATTCCAGTTCGTGCGCCTGGCGTACCAGCGCATCCAGTTGCGGTTCCAGTAGTGCGAGTCGCTGGGCGCGGTTGAGTGATGCACGCGTCGAGGCGGCGACGATCATGCCCTTGCCGCGCTCGCGCACCAGCAACCCCTCGGCT
This sequence comes from uncultured Rhodanobacteraceae bacterium, assembly GCA_964608595.1. GTDB lineage: Bacteria > Pseudomonadota > Gammaproteobacteria > Xanthomonadales > Rhodanobacteraceae > Oleiagrimonas. The sequence goes on along the minus strand of CAZSOU010000015.1, from coordinate 15,875 downwards.
TCGGCCAGCGACCAGGCGCGCGACACCGTCATCGGGTTGATGGCGTGAAACCCGGCCATCGCGCGTACCGACGGCAAGCGTTCGCCCGCCGCCAATTGCCCGCCGGCAATCAGACGCCTGAGCTGGCCGACGATCTGGCGATAGATCGGCTCGGCGCTGGTCGGTTGAATGGCGAACAGTGATGCATCCATGTGTATCAATACAACAATACACATGGCACGAAGTCAAGCGTCGGTCACCAAAACCTCAACCGAAGCGTTGCTGCATCGTCGCGCGGGCGTGCGCCTGAGCCTGCGTCGGCGGACGAAAATCATCGGGCAGTTGTGGAGGATTCTCGAACTGCTGCCAGAATGATCGGGTCATGCGCGCGGCCTGCGGCCAGGTAGCCATCGACTCGGGTTGTGGCGGCTGTGTGGGCATGCGTGAAATCGAATAGGAAACATACGGATATATTCCATATGTTTCTCTTTTGAATCAATTACGTAAGCGTTTCCCACCTGCAACAAGTTGAATACTGTTTGAACAGAATTCAGGACGTCACGGCTTCTTCCATGTGATATTGCTCTGCGGCTTCCACTTCGGTCTTGGAACCCAGAAACACCGGCACGCGCTGATGCAGCTTTTCCGGTTGCACGTCCATGATCCGCTGTCGTCCGGTCGACGCCGCGCCGCCGGCTTGTTCGACGATGAACGCCATCGGATTCGCCTCGTACATCAGTCGCAGTTTGCCGCCCTGCCCCTTGGCCTTGATCTTGCTGTCCATCGGGTAGCTGAAAAAGCCGCCGCGGGTGATGATGCGATGCACGTCGGCGACCATCGACGCCACCCAGCGCATGTTGAAGTCGCGACCACGCGGCCCCTCCCTGCCGGCCAGAAGGTCGCCCACGTATTGCTGCATGGGCGCTTCCCAGAAGCGCTGGTTGGACATGTTGACGGCGAATTCCGAGGTCTCTTCCGGAATCGTCGCATCGCGACGGGTCATGCGGAAGCTGCCCACTTCGCGGTCCAGCGTGAACACGTGCGTGCCGTGGCCGATGGTCAGCACCAGCAGGGTGCTCGGGCCATACACCACGTAGCCGGCAGCGACTTGCTCGGCGCCGGCTTGCAGAAATTCATCCACCGAAACCGCTTCATCGTTGCCCCGCGGACGTTTGAGCACGGAAAAAATGGTGCCCACGGAAATGTCGACGTCAATATTGGAGCTGCCGTCCAGCGGATCGAACAACAAAAGATAGCCGCCCTTGGGATATGCATCGGGAATCGGCTGCGGATCCTCCATTTCCTCGGAGGCGCAGGCCGCCAGGTGGCCGCCCCAGGCGTTGGCTTCCAGCAGAATTTCGTTCGACAGCACGTCCAGTTTCTTCTGCGCCTCGCCCTGCACGTTGTCCGAGCCGGCCTCGCCGAGGAAGCCGCCCAGTGCGCCTTTGCTGGTGGCGACACTGATGCGCTTGCAGGCGCGCGCCACGACTTCGATCAGTTGGCCCAATTCGGCATTGCCGTAACCGGCACGGCGCTCTTCGATCAAAAACTGCGTCAGGCTGATGGGGTTCATGGTCGCTCGCATGCTGGCAAAAGGATGCCCATTGTCGCCAAGGTGGCGCGCGGTTGCCACCCGCGCCGGTGCTGCGATCTGCGCCCGCTTTTGCCGATGCCTCCAACCCTGCTGACAGCAGGCTGGCAGCATCCCGCGTGCATGCTGGTCACGCACTTGCACCGGAGCCCATCATGACTGCCACATCCGAGATCACCTTTTTCCATGAACCCCACAGCCGTTCCAGTGTGACGCGCGCGCTGCTCGAAGAGCTGGGCGTGTCGTATGACCTGGTCGCGGTGGATTTGAAGCGTGACGAACAGCGTTCGGACGCGTACCTGGCCATCAATCCGATGGGCAAGGTGCCGGCAATTCGTCATGCCGGCGCGCTGATCACGGAGCAGCCGGCGATTCTCATGTACCTGGCCGATCTGCACCCTGAAAAACACCTCGCGCCGACCTTGGACGATGCCTTGCGCGGGCCGTACTTGCGCTGGATGGCGTTTTACGGCTCGTGCTTCGAACCGGCAATGATGGATCACTCGCACCACCAGCCGCCGCTGCCGCCGGCGCAATGCGGATACGGCGACTACGACAGCGTCATGAACGTGACGGCGCGCCAACTTCGGCACGGCCCCTGGCTGCTGGGCGAGCATTTCACGGCCGCCGACGTGTTGTGGGGCGGCGCACTTCAGTACGGGTTGCGTATGAATGCGATACCCGATCTGCCGGAGTTTCGCGCCTACGCCGAGCGCGTGCAGGCACGACCGGCGATTCGGCGGGCGCGCGCTCTGGATGAAGACCTGGCGGCGGAGCAAGCCGGCAAACGGGAGGAACCGGCATGAGCGAAACCACCCCCGAACAGGCGCGACATGTCTACAAGCAGTGGGATCGTCGGGCACGCGAGCGCAACGTTGAAGGACTGCTGGCGTTGTATGCGCCCGATGCCGTGCTCGAAACGCCGCTGATTCCGGCGATCATCGACGTTGCCGACGGCGTGCTCCAGGGCCACGACGCCTTGCGTCATTTTTTCGATGAAGGCGGCCGTCGTCGACCGAATCCGCTGGTGCGCTGGTATCGCGAACCGGATCGTTATGCTTTCGACGGTTCGCGACTGATCTGGGAATATCCGCGCGCCGCGCCGGATGGCGATCAGATCGGCTTGATCGAAGTGATGGATCTCGATGCCGGGCTGATCCGGCATCATCGCATTTACTGGGACTGGTTCGGTGTCGGTCGGTTGTTGGCATCGGCACAAGACCAATGGGCGGCATCGGCATGACCGCGCACTTTGTCGACCGATTTGCGATCATGCACCCATGCGCCGCGCCGACCGCCTGTTTCTGATCATCCATGCCCTGCGTGGTCGCCGTACCGCCCTGCCCGCGCGGCGTCTGGCCGAGACGCTGGACGTGTCACTGCGCACGGTATATCGCGACGTCGCCGATCTGCAGCGTTCCGGTGTGCCGATCGAGGGCGAAGCCGGCGTCGGTTACATGTTGCGCAAAGGCTCGGACATTCCGCCGCTGATGTTCAATGCCGACGAGCTGGAGGCCCTGGTGGTCGGTACGCGGTTCGTGCGAGCGTTCGCCGGCCTGCGCTTGGCGAGTCATGCGCAGGCGGCGATGTTGAAAATCGAGGCCGTACTGCCGGAGCCGCTGAAACAGCATGTGGATCAGGCACGCATATACGCACCGGTATGGAAGGATGCCTGGCGGCGCGATCACGCCGCCTTGATCGATACGCTGAACGCGGCCATCGGCGAGCGCCGCGTCTTGCAACTGGACTACGCCGACGAAGCCGGCAACGCCACGCGACGTCATGTGGAGCCGTTGTGCCTGGCGTTCTGGGGCGGCAAATGGACATTGGGTGCATGGTGCCGCTTGCGGTGTGATTTCCGCAATTTCCGTCCCGACCGCATGCAAGCGTGCGAGCCGTGCGACATGCACTTCGATGAACACCCGGCACGCGGTCTCGCCGCCTATTTCGCTGCCATGAAACATGTGCCTGCCGAGTCGCCATGACTTGTGGCCGGGTGTCATCCGTCATGCGGTTTGCGATGATGGGCAATCGACGTTGCGAGGTATTTTCATGAAACGTTTCATCACTTGCCTGCTTCTGGCAGGGCTGGTTGTCGCTCCGCTGGTGCATGCCGGTCAGGCGGATCAGAAGTTCGAAGCCATCTATACGGCCGAATGGGCATGGCGCAATGGTCAGCCGCAACCGGACGGCAAACCATCGCCGCCGCCGGACAACAGTCGCCTGGATACCGTGGATGCCGAAAGTCAGCATCAGCGTCTGGTGTACTGGCAAAAAGTGATGAAACAGCTTGATGCACTGGATGTGGACAAGCTGTCGCCGGCCAACCGGGTCAATTACGCCGTGTACCATCGTCAGATCGCCGTGCGTATTGCCGATCAGAAGTTCAAGCAATGGCAGATGCCGTTCAACAGTGATTCGTCGTTCTGGGCCGGCATCGGCTATCAGCTGGGTGGCGACCATTTGCGCACGGCAGCCGACTATCGGCACTACATCGATCGGCTGAACCAGATTCCGCGTTACTTCGATCAGCAAATGGACAACATGCGCCTGGGGCTCGCGCGCGGGTTCAGCGTGCCGCGTGCGGTGCTCGACGGGCGTGACAAGTCCATCGCCATGGTGGCGCATGTCAAAGACGCGAAAAAATCCAGTTTCTACCAGCCATTCAAGCAGATGCCGGCGGGCATCTCGGCGGATCAGGCCGCAAAGCTCAAGGCTGCGGCGGTAAAGAGCATCGAAACGAGCGTCATTCCGGCGTACGCCAGGTTGTTGCAGTTTTTCGACAACGTCTACGTGCCGAACGCGCGCAAGACGCTGGCCGCTGAAGATCTGCCCGACGGCAAGGCCTATTACCGACAGCAGATCAGGAAATACACCACACTTGATCTGACGCCCGAGAAGATTCACGCCATCGGTCTGAAACAGGTCGCGAAGATCCACGCCGAGATGCTGGACGTGATGAAGCAGGTGGGATTCGAAGGCGACTTCGCGGCGTTCGTCAAATACCTCCGCACCGACCCGAAGTTCTATGCCAAGACCCCGCAGGAGCTGCTCGACAAGACGGCCTGGGTGACGAAACAGGTGGACGGCCAGATGGCCGGATTCTTCGGTCATCTTCCGCGCCAGCGGTTCACCATCGTGCCGGTGCCGGCAACCATCGCACCGTATTACACCTCCGGGCGTGGTGGCGCGGACGAATACCTGGTCAACACCTATGATCTCAAGGCGCGCGCACTTTTCAACATGCCGGCGCTGACCTTGCATGAAAGCTATCCCGGTCACTCGCTGCAACTGGAGCTGGCGCGCGAACGTCATGGCCAGCCGGCCTTTCGGCGCAACGGCTACATCTCGGCGTACGGCGAGGGCTGGGGGCTTTACTCGGAGTTCCTCGGCAACGAAATGGGCATCTACGACACGCCGTACAAGAAGTTCGGATATCTCGATTACCAGATGTGGCGTGCCTGTCGACTGGTCATCGATACCGGCATTCACGCGATGGGCTGGTCGCGACAGAAAGCCATCGATTACCTGACCGACCACACCGCGCTCAGTCATCTGGAAATTGTCAACGAAATCGACCGTTACATCAGTTGGCCCGGACAGGCCGACAGCTACGAGCTGGGATATCTCACCATTCGTCGTTTGCGCAAAAAGGCGGAAAAGGCCCTGGGCGCAAAGTTCGACATTCGCGCGTTCCATGACACCGTGCTTTCGACCGGCTCTGTCCCCATGCCGGTGCTCGAAAAGCGCATCGACAAGTTCATTGCCGCCGGTGGTCCGGAGCCGGATTACGGCTGCGATTGCGGCAAGCAAAAACAGGACGGGCGCTAACCGCCGATTCGCCAAATGAAAGAGGCAGGAGCCTGCCCGGCAGGGCAGGCTCCTGTGCGAGGCGGCCCGCACCACGTTCTGGCATGACATGCACACATGAAGTAATATGGTTTGCAGGTTTCAAGGTAAACCATCATGCCGTCGACTTCGCAAGCACGCCAATCACCTGACCCGGTTCCGGAAACCGCCGCATTGAACGCGTTCTTCCGCATCGCCGAGGCTTGGGGCCTGCGCGTGGCCGACCAGCGCAAACTGCTCGGCGAGCCCCCCGAGTCGACGTTCTACAAATGGAAGCGCGAGCGCTACGGTGCGTTGGGCAATGACACGCTGGAGCGTATCAGTTATCTACTCGGCATCTGGAAGGATCTGCAGATTCTGTTGCCGGACGCAGGCCATGCCGACGCTTGGGTGCATCGCAAAAACGACGCGCTGCCGTTCGGTGGCAGAAGCGCGCTCGAACGCATGTTGTCCGGTCATGTGGCCGACCTTTACGAGGTGCGCCGCTATCTGGACGCACAGCGTGGCTGAGCGGCGCGGGTGTCGCAGTCGCTGAGATGGCACGACACGACACTGCCGCCATGCCCGAGCCACCTGTCAAACGCATCCGCTGGACGCGCGCTTTTCGTATCGTTTCCAGCCGCTTTCCGCCGGTCGGCGTGTTTGATCGCATCGCCGATCCGGTCGAGCTCGACAGCCTGTTTGCCTTGGAGGCCATGACCAATCCGCGCATGCGCGAGCAGGCCGGCGCCTTGTCGCTGGTACCGGAAAACCGGCGTATCAGCGGCCCGGGTTCCACTCCGGTGATGGCCGCCTTCACGCACCTGAATCCCGAAGGCAGTCGTTTTTCCGATGGCAGTTACGGCGTGTTCTATGCTGCGCACGATACGGCCACGGCCATCGAGGAAACGGTTTATCACCGCGAACGTTTCCTGGCCGCCACCAGGCACCCGCCGATCGACTTGCAAATGCGTTGTTATCGCACCGGCGTGCATGCCCGTTTGCACGATTTGCGGGATGACTTTCGCAAGGCGCATGATCCGGGCAGCTACGTCGCCAGCCAGGCATTGGCAGAACATCTGCGGGCCGAGGGCTCCAATGGCATCGTCTACAACAGCGTGCGTCGCAAGGGCGGCACATGTGTGGCTGCGTTCTACCCGGACGTGGTCGATCCGTGCGTGCAGGCCGGACATTACATCTATCGCTGGAATGGCGAACGTATCGACAGCGTGCTGGAAGTGGCCGACGTCAGGCGGCGCTGAGCAAGCTGGCGCGCAGGGTCGCGAGGAAGTATCGCGCCATCGCGCAGGACACACGATGGCACCCGCGCGGGACGGGACGGGTTACCGCTCCACCCTGTCTACGCATCGGCGTCGGTGGCGAAGCCTTCGCGCGTGCCTTCCTGGATGACGTCGTCGCCATCGCGCACTTCGCGCGCCGGGCAGGACGGGAGCTTTTCGAGCTTGTCGTACAGCGGCGCAAAGTCCGGTTGAGTTGCCTCGAACAATTGGTCAAAGCTGTCGATGACGAAATAGGTCTGTTGATAGGTGTCGATGCGGTACTGCGTGCGCATGATGCGTTCCAGATCGAAACCGATGCGGTTGGGTGCGTCCGATTCCAGCGAATACACCGATTCGCCTTCGGAGCTGACGATGCCGGAACCGTAGATTCGCAGCTCGCCGCTGTCGTCGCGGATCAGGCCGAATTCGACGGTGTACCAGTAAAGGCGCGTCAGGTTCATCAACGCTTCCGGGCCGATTTTCTCCGCTTTCAGGCCACCGCGACCGTAGGCTTCCATGTAATCGGCGAAGACCGGATTCATCAGCAACGGCACGTGGCCGAACAGGTCGTGGAACAGATCCGGCTCGCTGATGTAGTTGATCTGTTCGGGTTTGCGGATCCACCAGGTGACCGGAAAGCGGCGGTTGGCCAGATGATCGAAAAACGTCTGCTCGGGCAGCAGGCCTTCCACGCCGATCAATTCCCAGCCGGTGGCGGGTTTCAGGATTTCGTTGAGCTCGTCGAAGCGCGGAATCGCGTCGGCGGTCATTTCCAGCAGATCTTGCGCCTGGATGAATTCCTTGCAGGCACGGCCCTTGAGCACCTCGCGCTGGCGCGCGAACAATTGTGCCCACACCTTGTGATCGGTGTCGGTGTAGCTGTCCCAAGGCTGTTCGACCACGGCCGTGGTGTACACCGGAATGGTGCCGCGGTCGGTCTGCTGGTGTTCCACGCGCCTGGGTTGGGTATTCATGGCTGCCTCACCGATAAGGAGTCTGCTTTCAGAATAGCGTGACAGGCGCGCAATTTGGTTGCGTTATTGCGATATATACGCGAAAACACGCAAACATATTGCGTGAAATGCCAGAGTAACGCATGATTGAGTCATGAGTCCGGATCGTACCGATTATCAAATTCTGGCGCACCTGCAAGCCGACGGGCGCATGACCAACGCGCAGTTGGCGGACAAGGTGAACCTCTCGGCCTCGGCCTGCCTGCGCCGGGTGCAACGGCTGGAGCGCGATGGCGTGATCGCCGGTTATGCCGCGCAGGTCGATGCGCTGGCACTCGGGCTGGACCTGCAAGCCTTCGTGCGCGTGCAACTGAAACAGCATGACAGTGCCACCGTCGATGCGTTCGCCGAGCGCGTCAACGGCTGGGAAGAAGTCGCCACATGTCACGCGTTGACCGGCGACATGGATTATCTGCTGCATGTCTACGTGAAGGACCTGGAACATTTCTCGCGCTTCCTGCTCGACCGCCTGCTCAACACCGGCGGTGTGGCGGACGTCAATTCCAGTTTCGTCTTGCGCACGGTCAAGCAATCGCCGTCGTTGCCGGTCGGTCGCGTGCCCGTCTGAGCGTATTCGGGGCTCGACATGCTGGCGGTAAAAGCCGCCCTCGTTTAACCTTGCCAGTTCATGAATACCTCGCAAGCTTCCGATGCACGTCGTCGCGACGGGTGGCGACTGGTGCGCTACCTGTACCGGATACCGTTGCTGCTCCTGCATTTCATTGCGGGGCTGTTGATTTGCGTGTTCGTCGTCGCCCCGGGCAAATCGTCGGTGGCGCATGATGGTCGCGAGCCGCTGGCACATCGCACGATACGTTGGTGGTCGACGACTCTGATGCGCATTTTCGGGTTTCGCGTGCGCCAAGTGGGGCGACCGTTGCCGGACGCGGCGATGTTTGTGTGCAATCACGTCACCTGGCTGGATATCGAGCTGGTGCACAGCCGGCGCGCGGCATGTTTCGTGGCCAAGGCCGAAATCGCGCGCTGGCCGGTGGTGGGCTGGCTGGCGGCGTGTGGCGGCACGATTTTTCATCAGCGCGGCTCCCCCAACTCCCTGGGCACGGTCATGCAAACCATGGTCGAGCGCATGAAGGCCGGCCGTTCGGTGGCGGTGTTTCCCGAGGGCGGAACCAGCCACGGCGGTCAATTGCGCACTTTCCATGCGCGCATTTTCCAGGCCGCCCTGGATGCCGAGGTTCCGGTACAGCCCGTGGCCTTGCGGTACACCCGTGATGGTGAGCGCTGGCTGGACGTGGCGTTTCGTCCGGGGGAAAGCTTTTTTGCCAATATCATGCGTGTGCTGGGCGATCCGGCCAGCGACGCCGAGGTGCATTTTTTGCCCGTGGTGCCGCCGAACCCCGACGGGCGTCGTCGCATGGCCGAGCAGGCGCGCGCGCAGATCGAGTGTGCGCTGGACGGGGAGTCGGGCGCTGCGTCATGAGTTCCGCGGTGACTTCCGAAGACGCCCTGGCCGTCGGCCCGCGCTTGCCGCGTGGCAGCGATTTTTCGCCGCGTGGCCTGTTTCGCAATGGTCATGTGCAATCGATGTTGTCGTCCAGCAGCTTCCGGCGCGTGGCCCAGCGCGACATGCGACGCATGCTGGCGCGCAATGTCGAACCGGTGATGCTGCAACTGGCCGGCGGCGTGCGCATGACCGGTCTTTTCACGCCGCAACACCAACGCGTCAAGGCGCGCGGCCTGGCGGTGCTGTTTCACGGCTGGGAGGGCAGTACCGATTCCAGCTACGTGGTGCAGATCGGTCAGCGCCTGCTGGCCGACGGCTGGGACATCTTTCGCCTCAATTTTCGTGATCACGGCGACACCCACCACCTCAATACGGAGCTGTTCCACTCCTGCATGATTGATGAAGTGCTGGCGGCGACCGTCGAGATCGAGCGCGGTTGGCATCAGCCCGGCACGCCTCTGGTGCTGGCGGGCTTCTCGTTGGGCGGCAATTTCGCGCTGCGGGTGGCGTTGGCCGCGCCGGATGCCGGGCTGGGCCTGGATCACGTGGTTTCGGTATGCCCGGTCATCGATCCGGGTGCGGGGCTTTTTTCACTCGAACACGCGCCGTGGGTGTACCACTGGTATTTCATGCGCAAATGGTGCGGCTCGCTCAAACGCAAGCAGAAACTGTTTCCCGACGAAGTGTTCTTCAAGCCGCGCGAGTTGCACCAGGGCTTGCGCGAACTGACGCGGACACTGATCGAGCGGCGCACCGATTTCGGCACGCTCGACAACTATCTGGACGGCTATTCGGTAGCCGGCGACCGCATGGCCGCCATGCAGGTTCCCACCACCATCCTGACCGCGCGCAACGATCCGGTGATTCCGGTGGCGGACTTTGAAAAGCTGGTGGTTTCACCAGCCGTCGACGTCGATATTGCCGACCATGGCGGCCACTGCGGATTTCTCATGGATTGGCATTTCCACAGTTTCACCGACGACTATATTGCCGCCCGCTTCAATGCCCTGGCATCCTGAATCGTCCCTTGCGTGATGTGCCGGCAGGCGTGAAACCGTGCCATGGTCGATGTAGGCTGATGCTCTCGCGGACCGACGGAGAATCGTCATGCGCCTGCTGCTGCCGTCTGTTCTTGCGCTTGTGTCAAGCGTGGCCTGTACCGCGACATCTCCCACATCGCAACTCGAGTTGCCGCGCGGCCTCCACCTGACGGTGTTTTCCGATCAGGCGCCGAGCGCGCGCGAAACGGCCTTGGGCGACAAGGCAGTCGGCGACAAATCGTTCATCACCGGTTTTCTGCAAGGCCGGAAAACCCGGGGGCGCCCCGTCGATGTGCAACCGATGCGCGACGGCAGCCTGTGGTTCAGTGACGACCGGGGCGGGGCAATTTACCGCGTGAGGTACAAAAACCCGTGGACGTGAAACAGACTTCCATTCACGATTCGTCCTTCATTTTCAGGAGCTCGCCATGCAACTTCGCAGTGACAGTTTCGCCAACGGCGCCGCGATTCCGGCCGAATTCGCTTTCGGCAAACCCGGTGACCCGGTCGCGCACGCCGGCAACCGCAATCCGCACCTGGCCTGGCGCGACACGCCCGATGGCACGCGCTCGTTCGTGTTGACATGCGTGGATCCGGATGCGCCCAGCAAGCCCGATGACGTCAACAAGGAAGGGTGCACGGTGCCGATCGATCTGCCGCGGACCAATTTCACGCACTGGCTGCTGGTGGACATCCCGCGCGAATGCGGCGAACTGGCAGCCGGCAGTTGCAGCGATGGCATCGTGGCCCATGGCAAGACCGATCCGGTCGGCCCGCCGGGCAGCCGCCAGGGTCTCAACGACTACACCAGCTGGTTCGATGGCGACGATGCCATGCGCGGCGAATATTTCGGCTACGACGGACCTTGCCCTCCGTGGAACGATGCGCTGGTGCACCACTATCACTTTCAGATTCACGCTCTGGATGTGGCCACGCTCAACCTGTCCGGCCCGTTCGGCCTGGATGACGTACACCGGGCCCTGCGGGGCCACGTGCTTGCCAGTGCCGAATGGATCGGCACCTACGCCATATACGCCGAAGCCCGCGAGCGTTGAAGGCAAAACCCGGCGGCCGCCGCCGACCGTGAGCGGCGGCTTCGTCATGCTGCATGCGGGTTGCAGGGCATCCGAAAACCGGGGATTTTTCACGAGGCATACATGTAAATGAACGCCACACACGCAACGATCGCCTTTCCGCGACGCGTTCAGCCACAGCTTCGGTCGGCTGTGCCAACAATGACGCCGTGGTCTGTCGCCGTATCACTTGCGGCGGCCGCACATTCATTCAACGGGAAAGGAGATACATCATGCTGGGTTACGCCATCGGGTTTCTGATCGTGGCCATCATTGCGGGCATTCTGGGCTTCGGTGTCATTGCCGGAACGGCGGCACTGGTCGCCAAGATACTGTTCGTCATTTTTCTGATCCTGTTCGTCGTGTCGCTGTTTCGTGGGCGACGCCTGTAACGGAGCTGTCTTGTCGTCAAGACACGCATTTTTTTCATCATTCCACCAATGAGGTCATGTCATGGCCAACGAATCAACACGCGAAAGCAACACACCTGACTCCCCTCCGTCCAGCAAGACATCCGATCGCATCCACAAGAATGCCGAGGATTTCAAGGATGCAACCTCACGCGCCGTGCATCGCACGCATGACACGCTGGACCGGGCTGCCGACAAGGTCGAACGGGGCGTGCATCGCGGCACCGACAAGGTGGCCAGTGCCGCCGACAGGACGGCCGAGCGCAGTCGTGAAGCCTACGACGACGTCATGGCGCACGCGGGTGACTGGGCCGACGAGGTGCGCCAATACGTGCGCGAAAAACCCACCCAGTCGCTGGTGATGGCCGTCGCCGCCGGCTGGCTGATCGGCCGCCTGATCCGTCGCCACTGACGCCGGCAGATCATCCGCATGAGTGGAGATCCGCCACAAGGAGCCGAAGACGGTAGCGACGGCGAAGACACGCCATCGCTACCGCCGTGGTTGCGTCAGTTGATGATGGCAGCTTCGGCGTTGCGCGAACTGGCGCAGGCCCAATGGCAATTGATGTGCAGCGAATGGCGGCTGGCACGCAGCGCCGCCAAGGCAGTGCTCGCGCTCGTCCTGCTGATGGCTCTTTTCAGCTTGGCGCTGGGCATGTCGCTTTTGGCGTTGGCCGCCACGGCACTGGCGTATTGGCTCGGATCGTGGATACTGGCATTGGGGATTTTGAGTGCGATTCTGGCCTTGTGCCTGATGGTGTCGTTCTTCCTTTTCCGACGCTGTCTGGGATGGATGAGCCTGCCGGAAACGCGCGCTCAATGGCGTTTGCTGAAGCAGGATCTGGGGCGGTCGACACGACCATCGACGCAAGCACCGGCGCGCCGCGAGCAAGGGGAGACAGATCAACATGACACTGCGACGTCACCTGAGTGAACGACATGACGCGCGCGAGCGCGTCATCGAAGCGCGCCGTCGATCGCGCGTCTGCATGGCGCCCGTGCGTCGGCATTTCGGTACGCAACCATTGACGTGGGTGGCCGCGGCGGCTGGCGGTGGCGCGGTGGCGGGCTATGCGACGGGGCGTAACCGCAAGGGCCGGCTGGGTTTCTGGTACAGCCCGACCTGGCGTCTCCTGTTGCGATTGTTCCTGAGCGCCATGGCATGAACGAGACATCGCCGGTGAAAACCGCCGCGGAGACCGCTGCGTCGCCGGCCAGGCCGCATGTGCCCGAAGGCGCGCGTCAAATACGCTATTTCGCGCGGCATTTGCTGGGCTTGCGCGGTGTACTCAACACGTTGCTGGTTCTGGCGTTGTTGTACACGCTGGCGCTGGCGCACAGCCTGATCATCCCGTTGGTCCTGGCCGCGTTTCTCGGCCTGGGGCTCAACCCGTTGGTGGCTGCCGCGAATCGTTGGCATATCCCGCGCGCGATAGCGGCCCTGGTGGTGATGCTGGCGTTGGGTGTCAGTGTCGGCGCGGGTGTCACGTGGCTGGCGCAACCGGCGGCCAACTGGTTGCAACGCGCCCCGAGCGCGTTGCACGACGTCGCGCCCAAACTCAAACCGGTCACCCAGCGCATCAACGAAGCCACCGAGGCCACGCGCTCGCTCATCGGCGGAGACAAACGGGTGAGTCACGGCCGGCAAAGCGCGAATACCAACCTGTTCACGGCGTGGGATGTTTTGCAGATGACGCCGCGCATCCTCGCCAACGTGCTTACCGTCACGTTGCTGGTGTTCTTTTTTCTCATCTATGGCGATGCGTTGTTGCGACGTCTGGTGGAAATATCGCCGACATTTCGAAAAAAGCGCCACAACGTGAATCTGGTGCGCAATATCCAGATCCAGGTGTCGCGCTACCTTCTGACCACCAGCATCATCAACTTCTCGCTGGGCACGCTGACGGCAGCCTGGCTGTGGTGGATGGGCCTGCCGGACCCGCTCTTGTGGGGCGGCATCGCGGCGCTGGCCAACTTCATCCCTTATGTGGGCGCGATCACCATGACCTTCCTCTTGTCCGTGATCGGGCTGCTGCATTTTCATCACCCGCTGGAAGGCCTGCTGCCGGCGGCCGGTTTTGCCTGCATGAGCATCACCGAAGGCAACTTCATCACGCCGTTGATTCTGGGTCAGAGCATGCGCTTGTCACCCGTCGCCATCCTGGTCTGGCTGCTGATCTGGGGCTGGATGTGGGGTATTCCGGGCGCGCTGCTTGCCGTGCCCATGCTCACCAGCGTCAAGCTGATCGCGGAACAGCTCGAGGGCTGGCGCTGGTTCTCGCAGATGGTCGAGCGTTGAAGGATCGGCCGGTTGCGCAGGGTGGGCCGATCAGGCCCCGGCGGGAATCAGCAACAACAACGCGGCCCCGAACACGATGCGGTAGATCGCGAATGGCGTGAACGTGTGCTGACGGATGTAACCCAGCAACCATTTCACCGCGATGAAGGCGACGATCGCCGAGGTCACGAAACCGACCGCCAGCGCCGTCCAGTCTTCATGGATGGCCGTGCCGCCATGCATCACCTTCAACACTTCGTAGCCGGTGGCGGCATACATGGTCGGTATGCCGACCAGAAACGCGAACTCCGTGGCCGCCGGTCGATTGCTGGTCCCGAAAAGCATGGCCGCGAAAATGGTCGTCGCCGAGCGCGAGGTTCCGGGAAAGATCCCGGCGATCATTTGTGCGATGCCGACCAGAATGGCCACGGTCCAGGTCACTTCGCGCTGGTCCGGCCGGCGTACCGCTATCTGTTCGGCCGCGATCATCCAGATGCCGCCGATGATCAATGCCCAGGCCACCGGCGTCACCTCGGTCGGCAGCTCGAACCCCATCTTGACGGCAACCAGACCCAGGACGGCCGTAATCAGGAACGCCACGAAAAGCTTCAGCAGGTAATCGCGATTGGCCGGGTCGCGCCAGTTGGTCAACAGTTCCCAGATACGCCGCCAGTAGATCAGCGTGATGGCGAGAATGGCGCCGGCCTGGATGCCCACGTTGAAAAGATCCGAACGCTCGCCCAGCCAGTGTTCGGCAATCAGCAAATGCCCCGTCGAGGAAATCGGCAGAAATTCGGTGATCCCCTCGATGATGCCGAGGATGATGGTCTGGATGAGCTCGTGCATGGGCCGAATCGGGTGCAAAGAAAAAGCGAGTGTAGCGAAACTGTCGCGTGGTCATGACCCTCGGGCAGATAATTTGGCGTAAAGGCATGTAAAATTCCCGCTTTAGCCCCTCACCTGTGTGTATCGGAGCCTGACCATGTCCGCCGAAACCGTACTCAAGTTGATCGAAGACGAAAACGTCGCCTTCATCGACCTTCGTTTCACCGACCTTCTGGGCAAGCAGCACCATCTCACCTATCCCGCACACAGCGTCGACGAGAGCCTGTTCGAAGATGGCAAGATGTTCGACGGTTCGTCCATTGTCGGCTGGAAGGGCATCAACGAATCGGACATGGTGCTCATGCCCGACCCCGAAACGGCCTTCATCGATCCGTTTTCCAGTCACAAGCAACTGGTGCTGACCTGCGACGTGCTGGAACCGTCGACGATGCAGGCTTACGGTCGCGATCCGCGCTCCATTGCGCGCCGCGGCGAGGCCTACCTCAAGACCAGCGGCATTGCCGACACCGCCTTTTTCGGGCCGGAGCCGGAGTTTTTCATCTTCGATTCCATCCGTTGGCGCAACGACATGGGCCGCGTTTTCTACGAAATCGAATCCGGTGAAGCAGCGTGGAGCGCGGGCAACGATTACGAAGGTGGCAACCATGGCCATCGCCCGGGAGTGAAAGGCGGCTATCTGCCCCTCGGCCCCAGCGATTCGCTGGCCGACCTGCGCGCCGAAATGTGCCAAGTGCTGGAGCGGCTCGATCAGGTCGTCGAAGTGCACCACCACGAAGTCGCCAACGCCGGTCAGTGCGAAATCGGCGTGCGTTTCAACACATTGTTGCGCAAGGCCGACGAACTGATGACGATGAAATACGTCATCCGCAACGTCGCCCACGCCCACGGCAAGACCGTCACCTTCATGCCCAAACCCGTCGTCGGCGACAACGGCAGCGGGATGCATGTGCACCAGTCGCTGTCCAAAAACGGCGAAAACCTGTTTGCCGGCGACCAGTACGGCGGTCTGTCGCAAACCGCACTGTGGTATATCGGCGGCGTGTTCAAGCACGCGCGCGCGATCAACGCCTTC
>CAZSOU010000014.1:0-42829 GCA_964608595.1 uncultured Rhodanobacteraceae bacterium | reverse complement strand
CCACCGGCATCTACGGTGCCGGCTGCCTGATCACCGAGGGCGTGCGCGGCGAGGGTGGCTACCTCACCAATTCCGAAGGCGAGCGTTTCATGGAGCGCTACGCGCCCACCGCCAAGGACCTGGCTTCGCGCGACGTGGTCAGCCGTGCCATCACCATCGAGATCCGCGAGGGTCGCGGTGTCGGCGAGCGCAAGGATCATGCGTATCTCAACCTGATGCACCTGGGGCCGGAGGTCATTCACGAACGGCTGCCGGGTATCGCCGAATCGGCGCGTATCTTTGCCGGCGTGGACGTGACCAAGGAGCCGATCCCGATCCTGCCGACCGTGCACTACAACATGGGCGGCATTCCCACCAACTATCA
This sequence comes from uncultured Rhodanobacteraceae bacterium, assembly GCA_964608595.1. Classification (GTDB taxonomy): domain Bacteria; phylum Pseudomonadota; class Gammaproteobacteria; order Xanthomonadales; family Rhodanobacteraceae; genus Oleiagrimonas. The sequence continues at coordinate 42,465 of CAZSOU010000014.1, read as the reverse complement.
CGGCGAAGTGGTGCAGAAGAAGGGCGACGACAACGATGCCGTGGTACCGGGCCTGTTCGCCATCGGCGAAGCCGCTTGCGTATCGGTGCACGGTGGCAACCGCCTGGGCTCCAACTCGCTGCTGGACCTGGTGGTATTCGGTCGCGCCGTGGCGCACCGTTGCGCCGAGATCATCAAGCCGGACGCCCCGCACAAGGATCTGCCATCCAGCGCGTTGGACAAGGCACTGGAGCGTTTCGACAAGATCCGCCATGCCGATGGCGGCACGCCGACGGCGGAGATTCGCGACCACATGCAGCGCACGATGCAAAACGACGCCGCCGTGTTCCGTACCGCCGACACGCTCAAGGAAGGTTGCGAGAAGATTTCCGAAGTGCACGCCTCGTTCGGCGACGTCAAGGTCAGCGACCGCTCTCTGGTCTGGAACTCCGATCTGGTCGAGACGCTGGAACTTTCCAACCTGCTCGACCAGGCCGTGGCCACCATGTACGGCGCCGAGAATCGCACCGAAACCCGTGGCGGCCATGCGCGCGAGGACTTCCCCGACCGCGACGACGAAAACTGGATGAAGCACACGCTGGCCAGGGTGAACGACAAGGGCGAAACGCAGTTCGATTACCGGCCGGTGCACAGCAACACCTTGACCGACGAGGTTCAGTCCGTGCCGCCGGCCAAGCGGGTGTATTGAGGACCGGAAAGGCATCGAGAGCAGGAAACCGGGAAAACCATTCGCCCTGGCAGGCCGCAGGCCGGAATCGAAGGGCATACGCGCGAAAGCGCATGGGAAAGATCAATGGCAGAATTCACGCTACCGCAAAATTCCAAGATCCAGCCGGGCAAGCACTGGCCTGCCAGGGACGCGAAAAAACCGCGCTCGTTCAAGGTGTATCGCTGGAGCCCCGACAGCGGCGAAAAGCCGCGTACGGACACGTTCGAAGTGGACACGGCATCCTGCGGGCCGATGGTTCTGGACGCGCTGCTGAAGATCAAGAACGAGGTCGACGCCACGCTGACCTTGCGCCGCTCGTGCCGCGAGGGCATTTGCGGCAGCTGTGCCATGAACATCGATGGCGTCAACACGTTGGCATGCATTACGCCGATCGCCGAATGCGCCAACGAGGTCAAGGTTTACCCGCTGCCGCACATGCCGGTGGTGAAGGATCTGGTCCCGGATCTGACGCATTTTTATGCGCAGTACGCGTCGATCAAACCCTGGTTGCGTACGCAAAGCCCGACGCCGTCGGACAGCGAGCGGCTGCAGTCGCCGGAAGATCGTCGAAAGCTCGATGGCCTGTACGAGTGCATCTTGTGCGCCTGCTGCACCACTTCCTGCCCGAGCTACTGGTGGAATGGCGATCGCTATCTCGGGCCAGCCATTTTGCTGCAGGCGTACCGCTGGATTTCCGACAGTCGCGACGAAGACACCGGTGCGCGTCTGGATGACCTGGAAGATCCATTCAAGTTGTATCGCTGCCACACCATCATGAACTGCACGCGCACCTGTCCCAAGGGACTCAACCCGGCCAAAGCCATTGCCGAAATCAAGAAGGCCATGGTCGCTCGCCGCTCGGTGTGAGCCGGGCCCGGGCATTTGTTTCATGGACGACGACTCCGCCCAGTTGAAGCGTTTGCGCTGGCGTTGCCGGCGTGGCACCAGGGAGCTGGACGTGCTCTACGGGTGGTGGCTGGCCGAGTGCTGGCCACATGCCGATGCGGACGCCCGCACGGCGTTCGACCAATTGCTGGACGTGCAGGATCCGGATCTTTGGGATTGGACGATCGGGCACGGCAAGGCGCCGCGTGCCGATTGGCAGGCCATCATCGATGCCATCCGCGCCCGACATAACCTTTGACGTCAGGCTGTCGCGCCTGCTGGTCGCCAGCGCTGTCGGCATGACGGTGCTGGCTTTTGGCGCGATCGTGATATCGCGCCTTCCTTTCATCATGGTCATCGCGGCATGCGTGCTGGTCGGTGGCTACGCGTGTTTTGCCTTGCGGGGCATGCGTCGCCAGACCGTGCGTGCGGCCGCTTGGCGTGGAGACGGAACCTGGCGTGTGCATTTGGTCGGAGGCGACGAAGTCGAGGCACGGCTTGCCAGCGGGCATCGGCTGGGTCCGGCCATCTTCCTCGTGCTGCGCTCGGCGCGGTTGGGACGCACGTCGCTGATTCTGCTCCCCGACAATGCCGATACCGATACGCGCAGGCGTATTCGCATGCGTTTGTCAGCCGTTTCCGACAGGGGATGAGGCGTATGCCGGCTTGCCGTCACCGTGTGTTTTCGGGCACTCTGCGATCTGTTTGCGGTCGATGACCGCATCGTCTCTTTTCATGTCGCCAGGATGTATCCCATGTTCGTGCCACGATTTGCGCCGCAAGCGGTGAACTGACGTCATGTTTCGACCCCTCTCGCTATTCATCGGCCTGCGCTACACCCGCGCCAAGCGTCGCAATCATTTCATATCGTTCATTTCACTGGTGTCGATGCTCGGCATCATCATCGGCATCATGGCGTTGATTACCGTGATCTCGGTGATGAACGGTTTCGACTACCAGATGCGCACGCGCATCCTCGGTGCGGTGGCGCAAGCGACGGTTTCCGGCGTGGGCCGCAGCGTGCAGGACTGGCCCCATGCGCTGAAAGTGGCCGAAGCCGATCCGCACGTCGAAGGCGCCGCACCCTATGTGCAGAGCAAGGCCTACCTGCAGGCGCGCGGACAGACCGGCGCGGTGGTACGCGGCATCATGCCCGAGCTGGAGTCGCGTGTGGTTGATTTCAGTTCCCACATGAAGGCCGGCAGTCTCGATGCGCTCACCCCGGGCAGTTGGGACATCGTGCTGGGCAGCGAGCTCGCCATGCAGCTCGGCGTGAGTGTCGGTGACAAGGTCACGCTGATGGCCAGTTTCACCGCGACGCCCATGGGCGCCGTGCCGCGGTTGCGTCGCTTTACGGTCGTGGGCATTTTTTCCGTCGGCATGCAGGAGTTCGACTCCGGCCTGGCGCTGATCAACATGAAAGATGCCATGGCGCTGTACAAGTTGCCGGGTCCGACCGGCATTCGTTTGCGGCTGGACAACATCTACCAGGCTTTCCCCGTGGCGCATGAATTGATGGATCAGCTCGGACAGATGTATCGCGTGCAGACCTGGAAGGACACCAACGCCAATCTGTTCAAGGCCCTGGCGATGGAAAAAGTGGTGATGTTCATCATTCTGTCGCTGATCATCGCCGTCGCGGCATTCAACCTGGTGTCGTCGCTGGTGATGGTCGTGACGGACAAGCAATCGGACATTGCCATTCTGCGAACGCTGGGAGCGACACCGCGCACCATCATGGGCGTGTTCATGGTGCAGGGGCTGGTGATCGGTCTGGTGGGCGTGGCCCTGGGTACGTTGTTCGGTGTGTTGCTGGCCGTCAACGTGCCGGACATTGTCGACGCCATCCAGAACCTGTTCCACGTGCAGTTCCTGTCGCCCGACGTCTATTACATCAGCGAAGTCCCCAGCCATTTGCGCTGGAGCGATGTCGGCTGGATTGCGGGCATGTCCTTCGTCTTTGCACTGCTGGCCACCATCTATCCCGCCTGGCGTGCGTCGCGTACCCAGCCGGCACAGGCACTGCGTTATGAGTGAGAACACGAGCGCGTCAACCACCACCGACCCTGTCGTTCTCCGCGTCAGCCACATTGCCAAGACCTACGCCGAAGGCGGTCTTCGCACCGAAGTGTTGAGCGACATCGATTTCGAACTGGAACGCGGCAAGACGCTGGCCATCGTGGGCGCGTCGGGGTCCGGAAAGAGTACGCTGCTGCACATCGTCGGCGGTCTGGATACGGCCACCTCCGGTGAAGTGGAAATCGACGGGCGCATCCTGTCCGCGCTGCCGGATGCCGAGCGCGGTCGAGTGCGCAACCAGTCGCTGGGTTTCATCTACCAGTTTCATCACCTGTTGCCGGAGTTCACGGCGCTGGAAAATGTCTGCATGCCGCTGATGATTCGTGGCAACGCCATCGACCAGACGCGCCAGTCGGCCACGCAACTGCTGGAGCGCGTGGGGCTGGGACATCGCATCCACCACAAACCCGGAGAGATGTCCGGCGGCGAGCGTCAGCGTTGCGCCGTGGCGAGGGCGCTGGTGACGCGGCCGGCATGCATTCTCGGCGACGAGCCGACCGGCAATCTGGACGAAAAGAATGCCGCCCAGGTGTACGAGTTGATGCTGGAGCTCAATCGCGAGATCGACACCAGTTTCGTGCTGGTCACGCACAGTCCGGCGTTGGCGTCGCGGATGGATCGGGTGCTCGAATTGACCGAAGGCCGCCTGGTCACGCCAACCGACCACTGATGCAACGAGGCCAGGGAGGCCGACGACATGCCAGGGAAGCAAGACAACAGCAGCGGCCGGGTCGGAATTGTCGCGATTGCCGTGGCCTTCCTGATCGGCGTGGTGTCGGTGCAATGGTGGACGCACTTGCCGCCACATTGGCTGGACGGGTGCCTGGCGATCATCGCGTTGACAGCCGCCTGGCGTTGGCCGCGTCTGCGTTGGCTGGCGATCCTGATCCTGGGCATCGCATGGGCGTCGTTTCGCGGCGACCTGGCGATGCAATCGCGTTTGCCGCGGCATTTGGAAAAAAGTGATATTGACGTGGTCGGAACGGTCGGCGGCTTGCCGCGTGACGGGCACATATCCAACCGTTTCGTTCTGGATGTGAAACACGCGTCGCTGGACGGCGAACCCATCGCGTTGCAGGGTCGAACGCGTGTGTCGTGGTACGGCGCGCCGGCGGGAAAGCCCGCGCCGTGTACCCGCTGGCATTTGCGTCTGCGCCTGAAAAGGCCGCGCTCGTTGCTCGACCCCGGCAGCTACGACAGCGAGCGCAGTGCGTTGGAACGACGCGAAGTGGCCACCGGCTACGTGCGCGACAAAGGCGACAACCATGAACTGGGGCGCGCGGGCTGGTGCGTGGACCGCTTGCGTGCCGGTGTTTCCGCGGCCATCGGCCGGGCCGTACCCGATACGCACGATGCGCATCTGCTGCAATCACTCGCGGTTGGCGACACGCGCGCGCTCAGCGACCATGATTGGGACGTCGCGCGGGCCAACGGCATTTCCCACCTTTTGGCGATTTCCGGTTTTCACGTCGGTGTGGCGGCCCTGGTCGGCGCCTGGCTGGTTTATGCGTTGTGGTGGCTGTTTCCCGGCCTCGGGCGTTGGGTGCCGCGACAAGTGGCCCAGGGGCTGGCCGCACTGGTTGTCGCTGTCGGTTATGGCGCCATGGCCGGTTTCGGTCTGCCCACCGATCGCACCTTGTTGATGATCGCCGTGGTGGCGCTGGCGCGTTGTTTCCGTCGCAGCACCGGAGGAATCCAGACCTTGGCCACGGCATTGCTGGTGATCGTGGTGTGTGATCCGTTGTCGGTGTTGTCCGCCGGTTTCTGGTTGTCGTTCGTCGGTGTGGCGTTTTTGATGATCGGGCTGGCCCAGCCGCGCAGCCTGTGGGGCCATGTGAAGGTGTTGGGGGTCACGCAGCTTTTGATGACGGTGGCCCTGTTGCCATTGACGCTGTGGTTTTTCGGGCAGGCGTCGGTGGTTGGCGCACTCTCGAATCTGATTGCCGTGCCGGTGGTCAGTCTCGTGGTGGTGCCGCTGACGTTGCTGGGTACGTTCGTGTTGCCATTCTGGACGGGCGCGGCGGGCCTGCTGTGGCGCATGGCGGCATGGGTCATGCATCTTCTGTGGGGGCTGCTCGAACATCTGGCGCAGTGGCCGGGTGCGCACTGGTATCCGCCATCGGTTGGCCCGTTGGCGATGGCGTTGGCGACATTGGGGGCGTTGTGGTTGTTCCTGCCGCGCGGCATGCCGTTGCGCTGGTTGGGTTTGACGCTTTTTCTGCCGTTGTTGTTGCCGCCACTCTCCTCCCCGGCGCAGGGCGCGTTCCGGATGTGGGTAATCGACGTGGGACAGGGTTTGTCGGTGCTGATACGCACGCGTCATCATGCTCTGTTGTACGACGCCGGCGCGCGCTATCCGTCGGGCTTCGACCTGGGGCGCGTGGCGGTGTTGCCCTTGATGCGTGCCCGCGGCGTGCACCACCTGGACACTTTGATGATCAGCCACGGCGACAACGACCATGCCGGCGGCGCGGCCGCTGTCGTCGACGCCTTCCCTGATGCGCGTCGGTTGAGCGGAGAGCCCGAGCGTGTCGGGCTGGGCATGAAACCGTGTCGCGCCGGACAGCATTGGACGTGGGACGGCGTGCGTTTTCGTGTGGTCAGTCCGGACCGCGACCTGGCCCATGCCTACAGCGACAACGACGATTCGTGCGTGTTGCTGGTTACCGGCCAAGGCGGTCGGGCACTGCTGCCCGGCGACATATCCCGTCGGGTGGAACCGCAAGTTGCGCAGGCTGTCGGCGATGGACCGCCGTTGGTGTTGCTGGTGCCGCATCATGGCAGCAAGACCTCATCCAGCGAGCAGTTCATCACCATGCTGAGTCCGCGTCTGGCCGTGGCATCGGCCGGGTGGCTCAATCGGTACCATCACCCGGCCGAGGCCGTCGTCGAACGCTATGCGGACGCCGGCGTGCCGTTTCTGAACACGGCCACATCGGGCGCCGTCGAGGTGGTTTTCCCGGCAACCGGTTCGCCCCGCGTGGCGCGGCGTTGGCGCTTGCATGAGGATCGCTATTGGCGCGAATGATACCGAGCGCTTGCTAAAATGCGCTTTTCTCCGCGCAAGGCGAACTTCCATGGAATACCTCATTTCGCAGTGGCATCACATCATTCATGCCCTGGTGACATTCGAGTTGACTCCATGGAAGGCCGTCGGTTTCCTCGGCATGGCGATGTTCACCAGCCGCTGGTTCGTGCAACTGTATGCCACGCGCAAGCACAAGCGCGTGGTGATGCCGCAGATGTTCTGGTGGCTGTCGGTATCCGGCAGCGTGCTGTTGCTGGCCTACTTCATTTTCGGCAAGAACGACGCGGTCGGCATCATGTCCAACCTGTTTCCGGCGTTCGTGTCGGTCTACAACCTCGTGGTCCATTTGCGGCACAAGAAACACGCGGTGACCGGCGACCGCATGGCTTGAGCAGACGCAGCGCGGGTTTTGGCAATCAACCGCCTGTCGCAAAGCCGGGGAACAACGTCATGCCGCCATCGACGTAAAGCGTGGTGCCGGTGACGTAATCGGCCGCATCCGACGCCAACCACACCGCCGCGCGTGCGATGTCGTCCGGCTCGCCGATGCGTTTGTAGGGCACCAGCGTCATCAGGTCGGCGTAGGCCTCGGGCGTGTTCCATGCCGCCGTGTTGATCGGCGTGCGGATCGCGCCGGGGGCGATGCCGTTGACGCGGATGCGGTGCGGTGCCAGTTCCTGCGCGATCGATTCCATCAACTGCATGATGCCGCCCTTGGATGCCGCGTAGTTGGCATGTCCGGCCCAGGGTATCCGCTGGTGCACCGAGCTCATGCAGATGATCTTGCCCAGGGCCACCGACACCTCGGGGTCGGCGCCACGACGCTTGAACTCGCGCACCGCCGCGCGCGCGGTCAGGAACTGGCCGGTCAGGTTGACGTTGATGACGGTGTCCCACTGCTCCAGCGTCATTTCGTCGAAGGCCGCGTCACGTTGCAGCCCCGCGTTCGGGACCACCACGTGCAGCGTGCCGAGGTAGTCCACGACCCGGGCGAACATGCGCTCGATGTCGTCCTCCTTGCTGACGTCGGCCTTGACGGCCATGGCGCGGCGGCCCATGCCCTCGATCCTGTGCGCGATCTCCTCGGCTGCTTCCGGATGCACGACGTAGTTGATGACCACGTCGGCGCCGGCCCGTGCCAATCCGAGCGCCACCGCCTCGCCGATGCCGGAGTTGGCTCCCGTCACCAGCGCCGGCTGGCCTTCCAGCACCGGGTACCAGGGCACCTCGGGCAAGCGTGATCGGTCTTTGACGGCATGTGTGGCCGAGTCTTTGCCATGTGCATCGGACATGTCACCTTCTCCGTGGTACGGGGCGCGACCCCGCGAGCAACCTCCGGGGCACGGCTTTCAAGCCTAGTACACGCGGAAACCCGGTTCAGGTGGGCGCATCGGAGCGATTCAGCTTGGCGCCCGTCGTGCCCTGCGGTACGCTGCACGGCCCAGCTTTGACTATCGCCAGAGGCGATTCGACGGACGATGACGGGTATGGCCGAGACCTACGATCCACGGGCGGTGGAGACCGCCGCGCAGACCTTCTGGAGCGACACGCACGCTTTCGAGGTGACCGAGGACGCCGCGAAAGAGTCCTTCTATTGCCTGTCGATGCTGCCGTACCCCTCCGGCGCGCTGCACATGGGGCACGTGCGCAACTACACCATCGGCGACGTGATCAGCCGCTTCCAGCGCATGCAGGGCAAAAACGTGCTGCAGCCGATGGGCTGGGACGCGTTCGGACTGCCGGCCGAGAACGCGGCGATCAGGAACAGCACGGCGCCGGCCAAGTGGACCTGGGCCAACATCGAGAACATGCGCGGGCAGTTCAAGCGCATGGGCTTCGCCTACGACTGGTCGCGCGAGTTCGCCACCTGCCGGCCCGATTACTACGTGCACGAGCAGCGCATGTTCGTGCGACTGTTCCGGAAAGGTCTGGCCTATCGCAAGAATGCCGTGGTCAACTGGGATCCGGTCGACCAGACCGTCCTCGCCAACGAGCAGGTCATCGACGGGCGCGGTTGGCGCACCGGTGCGGTGGTGCAGAAACGCGAAATCCCGCAATGGTTCCTGAAGATCACGGACTACGCGCCGGAGTTGCTGGAGGGTCTGGATAACCTGCCGGGGTGGCCGGATGCGGTCAAGACCATGCAGCGCCACTGGCTGGGGCGTTCCGAGGGCCTGGAAATCCGTTTCGACGTGGAAGGCGAGGCGCCGTTGACGGTATTCACGACCCGTCCCGACACGTTGATGGGCGCGACGTACGTGGCCATCGCCGCCGAACATCCGCTGGCGCTCAAGGCCGCCGGGAGCAATCCCGAACTGGCCGATTTCGTGGACAGCTGCAAGGCCGGCGGGGTATCCGAGGCCGAAATCGAAACGCAGGAAAAACGCGGCATGGCGACGGGTTTCCATGCCGTCCATCCGATCAGCGGCGAAAAGATTCCGGTGTGGATCGCCAATTTCGTGTTGATGGGCTATGGCACCGGCGCCGTGATGTGCGTGCCCGCCCACGACGAGCGCGATCGCGAATTTGCGCGCAATTACGACTTGCCGGTGAAGATGGTGGTTGCCAGCCGTTCGGTGATCGATGCCATCGGCGAATTGCAACAGGATGTGTCCGACGGTGCCCAGGCCGACCCCATGCATGCGGCATTGCATGGCCGCTCCACCGACGCCTACGACAAGGCCTCGGCGGCGCGCCTGATCGAGGAAACACTCAACAGCATCAAGGAAGTCGAGGCGTACTCGGAACATGGCACGCTGATCAATTCCGGCCCGTTCGACGGCATGGATTTCGAGCAGGCCTTCGATGCCGTGGCCGAACGTCTGGAGGCCGACGGCACGGGCAGGCGCAAGGTCACCGGGCGCCGCCGCGACTGGGGCGTCAGCCGTCAGCGTTACTGGGGCTGCCCGATTCCGATCATCTACTGCGACGACTGCGGTGCGGTGCCGGTACCGGAGGACCAACTGCCGGTGGTGCTGCCCGAAGACGTGGCTTTCAGCGGCGTGAAATCGCCCATCAAGGCCGACCCGGAATGGCGCAAGACCGCGTGCCCGAAGTGCGGCAAGCCGGCGGAACGCGAAACCGACACGTTCGATACGTTCATGGAATCGAGCTGGTACTACGCGCGCTACACCAGCCCCGGCGCCGCCACGCAAGTGGACGAACGCGCGGATTACTGGTTGCCGGTGGATCAGTACATCGGCGGCATCGAACACGCCATTCTGCACCTGCTGTATTTCCGCTTTTACCACAAACTGTTGCGTGACCAGGGGTTGGTGCAAAGCGACGAGCCGGTCAAGCGTCTGCTGTGTCAGGGCATGGTGATTGCCGAGACGTTCCATCGCGACGGCGATGATGGTTCCAAGCAGTGGTTCAGCCCGTCCGAGGTCGATGTTCGGCGCGACGAGCGCGGCCGCATCATCGGCGCCGAGCTCAAGGCCGACGGCAAACGCGTGGAAATCGGCAACGTCGAAAAGATGTCCAAGTCGAAAAACAACGGCGTCGACCCGACCACCATGATCGACAAATACGGCGCCGACACCGTGCGTCTGTTCTCGATGTTCGCCGCACCGCCGGATCAATCACTGGAATGGAGCGAGGCCGGCGTCGAAGGCATGTCGCGCTTCCTGCGCCGCTTCTGGCGCGAAGTGACCACGCATGCCGGACAACCGGAGCACCCCGAAGTGGATCCCTCCGCCCTGGATGCCGGGCAGAAGACCCTGCGCCGGCAGGTGCACGAGGTCATCGGCAAGGTCGGTGACGATTACGGTCGCCGGCAGAACTTCAACACCGCGATCGCCGCGCTGATGGAATTGCTCAACCACGTGTCGAAATTCGACGACATGAGCGATCAGGGGCGCGCCGTGCGTCACGAGGCGCTGGAAGCCATGGTGTTGATGCTCAATCCGGTGACGCCGCATGTCTGCCACGCGTTGTGGCAGGTGCTGGCGCATGAAGAGACGTTGCTCGAAGACGTGCCGTGGCCCAGGGTCGACGAGCGCGCGCTGGCGCGCGATTCGGTCACGCTGGCGGTGCAGGTCAACGGCAAGTTGCGCGGCACGATCGAGCTTGCGGCAAGTGCCGGCAAAGACGAAGCCCGGGCGCAGGCACTTGCCTTGCCGGGCGTGCAGTCGTTTATCGAGGGCAAGGACGTGCGCAAGGTCATCGTGGTGCCCGGCAAGATCGTCAACATCGTGGTATAGACAAGGCCATGAACATGAAATTGCGTTTTGCCATGCTGGCTTTGCTCACGCTGCTTCTGACCGCCTGCGGCTTTCATCTGCGCCGCAGCGCCGACTTGCCGGCGGGCATGCAGCGCGTGTATCTGTCGGTGTCCGGCAGCAGTGATTTCCGGCGCGAGTTGACGCGGGCGATTGCCGCCACGGGCAGCACGGTGGTGGATGAGCCGGGCCCCGGCGTTTCCGAATTGCGCGTGCCGATAGCCAGCTTCAGCACCAACGCACTGACGATCACGGGGCAGGGCCGCATCAGCGAATATGCCGTGCAGTTTCACGTGCGCTTCGATGCCGTCAATGCGCAGGGCGACACGCTGGTGTCGGAACAGAACATCGAGATGTCGCGCGAGTTCACTTACGACGCCCGCCATTCCATCGGTCGTGCCACACAGGTGGAAGCGTTGCGCAAAAGCCTGATTGAAGACATGGTTCGCGCCGTCATGTACCGCCTGCAGGCCGCCGCCGAACATCCGGCCGCCGCCGCTTCCGCGAACACGCCGGCTGTCGCTGCGTCGGCCGGTTGAGTCGTCATGCCGCTCAGCGCGTCCCAGTGGCAGAAGCAGCTTGCCGCCCCCGATCTGGCACCCGTGCAACTGCTGGCGGGCGAGGAATTGCTGGTGCTGGAGGCCGCCGACGCCTTGCGCGCACGTGCACGTGAGCTGGGTTACGACGAGCGCGACGTCCTCGACGTGGACGCTCGCTTCGATTGGGACGATCTGGCGCGCGCCGGTGCCGGCATGTCGCTGTTCGCCACCCGGCGCATGATCGATCTGCGCCTGCCCACGGGGCGTCCGGGGCGCGATGGCAGTGCCGCGATCAGCGCTTGGTGCAAGCAGCCGCCACCGGATACGTTGCTCCTGATCACGTGCACCACGTGGTCGAAGAAACACGAAGGCGCCTGGAGTCGCACCGTCGACAAAACGGGTTCCATGGTGGTTTTCTGGCCACCGAAAATGCACGAATGGCCGCGCTGGATCGCTGCGCGTCTCGCCTCGCGCGGCATCAAGGCGACGCCCGATGCGGTGGCGCTGCTGGCCGACCGTGTCGAAGGCAACCTGCTGGCCGCAGCGCAGGAAGTGGACAAGCTCGTCGTGCTGCACGGCGAAGGCCGGCTGGATGCGGCCACGCTGGAAAACCTGGTGGCCGACAGTACCCGCTTCGATGTTTTCAAGCTGGCCGATGCCGCGTTCGGCGGCGATGCCGCGCGCGCGGTACGCATCCTGCAGGGTCTGCAGGCCGAGGGCGACGAAATCATTGCCTTGATGGGCTGGCTGGTGAATCAGCTGGAGCTGGCATTGCGTTTGGCTCTGGCACGCGATTTTGCCGCGCAGGCGAAGGCCGAGCGCTTGTGGGATTCGCGGCAAAAACTGTTCCGCGCCGCCTTGCGCCGTGCACCGCGCGAACATTGGCAACATTGTCTGGCGCGCGCCGCGCGTATCGACCGCATGGCCAAGGGGCGCGAAACCGGCGACCCCTGGCGTGAAGCGCAACGTCTGGTCGCCGCCATTGCCCAACCGCGCCTGGTCGAGGCTCCGGCATGAGGCCGCTGGCCATTTTCGGCGGTACCTTCGATCCGGTACACGTGGGCCACCTCAGCGTCGCCTGGGAAGCATCCGAAATGCTGGACGCCGAAGTACGCCTGATTCCCGCCAGCGTGCCGCCGCACCGGCCGCCGCCACGCGCCAGTGCCGACGCGCGGGTCGCCATGCTGCGCGCCGCCTTGCGCGGGCAGGATCGCCTCAAGCTCGATACGCGCGAACTGGATCGCTCCGGGCCGTCCTACAGCGTCGACACGCTGGCCGCATTGCGCGCCGAGCAGGGCGACAGACCGCTGGTGCTGCTGATCGGCATGGATGCCTTCACCGGTTTGTCGCGCTGGCATCGCTGGCGCGAACTGTTGCAGCTGGCGCACGTGGGCGTACTGCGCCGGCCCGGTTTCGCCACCGAACTGCCACCCGATCTGGCCGAGGAAGTCGACGGTCGCCGCACCACCAACCGCGCCGACATCGAAGCTGCCCCCGCCGGCCGCGTCATGGAACTGGACGTCACCCCGCTGGAGGTCTCCGCCACCCGCATCCGCCAACTGCTGGCGGAAGGCCGCGACCCACGCTACCTGCTGCCCGCCGGATTGTTTGATGAGCCGCGGGTGTTGCAGCCTTACCGCGCCGGACCATGACCGGAATCCGTGTTGGTGACCTGTACCTGCACCTTGAAACCGAGGTCCACAAGCGATAGCGTCTAGCAGGCAGGGGTGTGAAACATTAATAAAGGATGATTATATGAAAATCACATCGGAGATATCGATCACTTATCAGATCACAGGCACTGATTCACCTGTCCAATTGGCTGACGAGCTCGCCCAAACGGGAGATGTGGAGCGAGCCAAGGCATTTGCGTCCCTTTATCCGCAACATATTCAGCTGTTGGAACAGGCGTTTGCAAGGAATAGTCCGGGATCGCTGCACGAGTTGCAAGAACAGATACCCACGGCTTTTGCCAGCGCATCACCATCGACACACGTCGATTTGCGGACGCAGCCCGATTCGAACACTCCGAGCGTGGTGGTCTTGCCACCAATCGTTGTGACTCCACCGGCTCCACCGCCGGCCCCACCCACCCCTCCACCAGCGCCGCCTCCGTCAGGAGGAAATGGCCCCATCCATGGAGGTGGCGGAGGTGGCGGGGGTGGTATAAGTTCGGCCGCGGGGGCACATTCATATTTAATTCAAAACTTCGATCTGGATTTTATCCGTGGTCACGAGGCAACCTCTGCAGAAGTCCTCAAGGCAAAAGTCCCCGCAGACGATGACGGCAATCCGCTTGGAGATAGCGGGATAACGATCGGCTATGGCGTCGATTTGGGCCATTATGATGCTGATCGACTGCAAGCTCTTGCTGATTCTGGAAGCCTGAAGCAGAGTTTTGTTGACACTATTACGCCATATGTAGGATACACGGGTGATGATGCACAAGATTATCTGAAGCACCACCCTTTGTCCTTTACTGAGAGTGATCGCTCACAGTTGGATGCGCTGTCCGACATTCGCTATGCCAATATTCTCTACGAACGTAGTGTTGATTATTACAATGCTGTCGCCGCTGAAACTCAAAGCCAGCCACATTTTCTGACAGAGCTACCCAAGGCCGCGGCAACTGCCATCGCGGACGTGGCGGTTCAATACCGGCCCCCACTTGCCGAATCGGTACCGAATTTCTGGTCGCAGGTCGTACATGCGCAATGGCACGCTGCCGCCGCCAACCTGGATGACTTCGGTGACGCGTTCACGACTCGTCGACATGATGATGAAGCGAAATTACGCGAGGCTATTTCGGCTGGGCTGCGCGACGGGGAATACTGATGTTGACTGTTGCCGCGATGCTTTTGGCATTGGCTATGCAGACGTTGGGCGTCATGGTTGTGCCAGCGCTTTCCAGCGACGGCAGCACCAGTGTGCAGCACGTCCGGCGGGTACCGAATCGATGCGATTTTGTTTTGTCGAAGGGTGTGCGCGTAACGCCGGGCACATTGCGGTCGAATACGCTGCATTTTTACGACAGCTGGAATTTCACTACCCCGAAGCAGGACGAGGGTGCCGAACTCGCGCGGGGACAGAAGGTGTGGGTAAGTAATGTAACCACTCATGGGCTGACCTGTATCGCGACCGCCACGCAGGCCGGATGGATACCGTCATCCCAAGTGACCAGGTTGTCGCATGTGGCCAGACGTCAACTGAATCCGGGCGACTTTGTCGGCGCGTGGCGGCGGGGTGAATATACAAAAATCGTCATCGTGTCCACAAACAATGGAGGGTTGTCGGTTGAGGCAGCCAGGGCGGATTGTGATCCCGCCGGCGCCAGCCAGATGGTTTGCTCTCATTACCTGCGCGCGAAGGACATGACGGGTACTCGTATCCGAAACGATATGTGGGATTTCAAGGCGACCAAGCGTGTTCCGCGGTCGCCGGCCATGCGCAAGGCAGGGTTGAAGCCCTCGCCTTGCGAAATCCATGTGCGTCGCATCGGGCAGGCGCTGTATGTCCGTCAAATGGGGTCCTGGCTTTCATTGTGTGGGGCCGAAGGCAGCTTCAACGGTGTTTATCATCGCGATACGTCCGATGAGTAGACGGTGGGCCGAATCGGTTCAGTCAGTCCTGGCTGTGGATTGAGACCGGCTGTTCCAGACCCCGGAAAAGCGGCTTGGTTACGTTCGGCGGGAGCCTTGGCGAGTCCTAGCCTCGACGCTTGTCGAAACGCCGTGGCGGTCGTTCATGAGCTTCGCGCCTGCCGCAGAGGGACTGGGGTATAATGGAGGCGTGCGCGCATCGCGTACGTTGTTTATCCAAGGTGATTCCGCTTGATGAATCCGACGCCGTCGTCCCGTCAAGACGACTCCGCTACCGAAGAACACCTGCGTCGCCGCGTGCTGGATGCGCTGGACGATCTGAAAGCCAGGGACGTCAAGGAAATCGACGTGCGTGGCAAGACGTCCATCGCCGATACCATCGTGATTGCTTCCGGCACCTCCTCGCGACACGTCAAATCCATCGCCGATGAAGTCATCCGGTTTGCCAAGCAGGCCGGCGTGCTGCCGCTTGGCGTGGAAGGTCAGCAGGAAGCCGAATGGGTACTGGTGGATCTGGGCGACATCATCGTCCACGTGATGTTGCCGCGCATCCGCGAGTTCTACAGCCTGGAACGGCTGTGGACGGTCGGTGACGATGCCGGGTCCGACTCCGATGCTGCCGCCGAGGCCGAGGTCTCGCGCGACGCCACCAACGGCTGACGCTTCGGCCGCGGGTTTCGGGACACGTCTGAATGCACGTTCGCATCCTGGCCATCGGCGAGCGCATGCCCGGCTGGGTGGCGGAAGGTTTCGCCGAATACCGCAAGCGCCTGTCGCGCGAACTGCCGCTCGAGCTCGTCGAGATCAAACCCGGCGCACGCGGCAAGGGCCGCGACGATCGTCGTGCCATGGCGGACGAAGGTGCGGCGGTCCTCGCCGCATTGCCGCGCGACACGCATGTGGTGGCGCTGGATGGCCGCGGCAAAACCTGGAGCAGCGAGCAACTCGCCGGCCAGCTCGAAAACTGGCGCATGGGTGGGCGTGACCTCGCGTTTTTGATCGGCGGCCCGGACGGGCATGCGAGCGACGTCCTGGAGCGTGCCGATCAACGCTGGTCGCTGGGTTCGCTGACCTTGCCGCACATGCTGGTCCGCCTGGTGCTCGCCGAGCAGCTTTATCGCGCCACCACCATCGTCGCCGGTCACCCCTATCACCGCCCGTAAGAGCGCATCTCATGCGCGACAGCCTCAAGGCTCGTCCATGCGCTGAGGCTGCCGCGCACGACATGCACGCCCGCGCGGCGTGTCCGTTATGCTGGTCCTTTTGATCGACGGAAAGTGCATGATTTACTTGGCGTCACAATCGCCGCGTCGGCGCGAATTGCTGCAACAGCTCGGTGTGGGGTTCGAGGTATTCAAGGTGGACGTACCCGAGCGCCGTGAATCCGGCGAGGCACCGGCGGCGTATGTCGAGCGGGTGGCCCACGACAAGGCGCGCGCGGCGCTGGCCGAACTCGGCAATGACGCGGATGCGGTGGTGCTGGCGGCCGATACCGAGGTGGTCATGGACGACGACGTATTCGGCAAACCCGCCGACGCCGATGCGGCCAGGCGCATGCTGCAGCGTTTGTCGGGCCGGGAGCACGAAGTCGTGTCGGCCGTCTGGGTGATGGCGCATGATCGCGAAGCCGGTGCGCGCTGCATTTCCACCGTGCGCATGGCCGATATCGATGCGGACATGATGAACGCCTACGTCGCGACCGGCGAGCCGTTCGGCAAGGCCGGCGGGTATGCCATCCAGGGGCGCGCGGCCGCGTTCGTCGCGCATCTCGACGGCAGTTATTCCGGCGTGATGGGCTTGCCGCTGCACGAAACCGCACAACTGTTGCGCAATTTCGGCAAGTATTCGGCATGAAACCGGCACGACGCATCGACAGTTTCCGCATGGAACGGCTATAAATGACGGGAAGGCGGATCAGGGTGTTCTTGATGCCGACGTCGGAGGGCAAACACGGGTGAGCGAGGAAATCCTGATCAATGTCACGCCCCGCGAGACGCGGGTGGCGAAGATCGAAGGCGGCATGTTGCAGGAGGTGCACGTCGAACGTGCGCGTCGGCGTGGCTTTGCCGGCAATATCTACAAGGGTCGCGTGCGCCGCGTGATGCCGGGCATGCAGGCGGCGTTCGTCGATATCGGTCTGGAACGGGCGGCGTTTCTGCACGCGTCGGACATCGTGCGCCCGCATGACGCGCCCGTGGTCGACAATGGCGAGGCCGCCGCGCCGTCGACAGCCTCCGCGCCGATGCCGTCGATCAGCGAGCTGGTGCACGAAGGTCAGGACATCGTGGTGCAGGTCATCCGCGATCCCATCAGCAGCAAGGGTGCGCGGCTGTCGGCGTATTTGTCGATTCCGTCGCGCTATCTGGTGCTGTTGCCGCATGCACACAATCTGGGCGTGTCGGCGCGCATCGAGGACGAACTCGAGCGTCAGCGTTTGAAAGACACGGTGGCGGGCCTGATCGGCGAGAATCCGCCGGGCTACATCGTGCGCACCAATGCCGAAGGAAAGTCCGGCGAATCACTGGCTTTCGACGTGGATTACCTCGGCCGTGTGTGGCGTGTGGTGCAATCGAACATCACCGCGGCCAGGGTCGGCGATTGTGTCTACGAGGAATTGTCGCTGCCGCTGCGCATGCTGCGCGACCAGTTGCATGACGGCGTGGAACGGGTGCGGGTGGATTCGAACGAAACGTGCGAGAACGCGCGTCATTTCGTGCACAAGTTCATGTCCGATCTGGACGACCGCATCGAGCTTTACGATGACGACCGGCCGATTTTCGAGCTGTACGGCGTCGAAGACGAGATCAAGCGCGCCCTCAACAAGCAGGTGCCGCTGAAATCCGGTGGTTCGCTGGTGATCGACCAGACCGAGGCGATGACCACCATCGACGTCAACACCGGCGGCTATCTCGGCACGCGCAATCTGGAAGAAACGGTTTACCGGACCAACCTCGAAGCCGCGCAGGCGGCCGCGCGGCAACTGCGCTTGCGCAATCTGGGCGGCATCATCATCATCGACTTCATCGACATGGTCGATGCCGAGCACAAACGCCAGGTCCTGCGCATGCTGGAAAAGGGGCTGGTGCACGATCACGTCAAGACCACCGTGTACCCGATGTCGGCGTTGGGTCTGGTGGAAATGACACGCAAGCGCACCAGCGAAAGTCTGGAGCGCCAGCTGTGCGAACCTTGCGCCACCTGCGGCGGCCGCGGCACGCTGAAAACAGCGGAAACGGTGACGCACGAAGTTTTTCGCGAAATCACGCGCTCGGTGCGTCAGTTCGACGCTGAAAAACTCATGCTCATGGCCAGCCCCGCGGTTGTCGATCGCATTCTCGAGGAGGATTCGGCGGCATTGGCCGAATTGGAAGAATTCATCGGCAAGGACATCAGCCTTCATGCCGAGGAGCAGTACACGCAGGAACAGTTCGATGTGGTGTTGTTGTAAGCATGGCGATGCGCCGTCCGACTCGCCGTCGGACAGGGCGGGAGCGGCACGTTGAAAAACCGCTGGCGCCATTGCATGCGACGCGCCTGGTTCACCATCGGTGGCGTATTGGCGGTGTCGGCCATCGTGCTTGCCGTGTTGATGGCATTGGCACAACTGTTGCTGCCTCTGGTGGCGCATTATCCCGAGCGCGTGGCCCGGATGCTGAGCGAGCAGCTGCATCAACCGGTCAGCTTCGCTTCCATCGAAGGTCACTGGCAACCGTCGGGCCCGTTGCTCGTGTTGCACAAGGTGCATATCGGCACCAGCCAGGGACAGGCAGCGATGACCTTGCCGACGGCTCGCGTCAAACTGGATTTCGGCGCGCTGGTATGGCCTTCGCGCCATTGGGTCAATCTGCGGTTGAGCGGACTCAAATTGCGTCTTGTACGCGATGCCGATGGCCACTGGCATGTGGCCGGATTCGGCGTCGCGGGCACGGCACCGACACGCAACATTCGGCCCAGCGACTTGCCGGGCAACTTGTGGCTGGATGATCTGCAACTGGAAATCGACGATGCCGGCAGCGGCAATCGATACCGGATACGTGCCGGCCCGGTACGTGTCAGCAACGGTGCCGATGCGTTGCGTTTTGCCGGCTTGCTGCATCGAGGGAATTCACGCCAGGCACTGAAAATCGTCGGCGACATTCGTGGTGACGGAACGTCCGGGCGTTTATATCTGAGTGCAGACGACGTCGATCTTGGCAGCATGTTCGCCAACGCGAAAATACGCGATTACGCCATCGATTCGGGGCGGGGCGACCTCGCGGTCTGGCTGGCATGGCAGCATCGCAAGGTGACCGGACTCGTGGCGCAGGCCGATCTGTCCGACTTGTCGGTGCAAGGGCCGGGCGGTCCTGTATCCGTCGCCGACCTCAAGGGACTGATGCGGTACAAACGTCGCGGCGACCACGCCACCGTGTTGTTTGCACCGGGCGAGGCGGGGGCCGCGCGTGTCGACATCAGTGGTCTGGGCGGCGATGATGAGCGCATTGTCGGCACAGCGCACGATTTGACCCCGGGGGGCTGGCTGACTCTCGCCGCGCTGGCGCCGAAGATGGCGGCGGGGACCCGTGACTGGCTGATCAATGCGCATCCGCAAGTGCATCTGTCCGATGCAAATTTCACGTGGTCGCAGGCGCGCCGCATCGAATCGTTGCAGGTGCGCTTTGATCATCTCGGTTTTGCCGCCACCGCCGGGCAACCCGGTGTCGACCATCTTCACGGCATGTTGCTCGGTGATGCCGAGGCCATGTCGCTGCATTTGCCGAAGCAGTCGCTGACGCTCGACGACCGTCCCATGTTTCGCTGGCCTTTCGAGCTGGATGTGCATGGTGATGCCGCATTCTGGCGCAGCGCCGATGGCTGGCACCTGGGGACCGATGGTATCGGGTTTACCGGCAAGGGCATCAAGGGCAGTGTGCGCGGATCCATCCTGCTGCCGGTCGGCGGTGGTGCGCCGGTACTGGACTTGTACGCGGGCCTGGATCATCTCGACATCGCCGAGGCGAAGCGGTTCTGGCCGGTGACGGCGATGGCACAGTCGGCCATCGACTGGCTGGACAAGGGTCTGATTGCCGGCTCGGTGGATGATGCGCGTGTGGTCATGCACGGCGATTTGTCCGATTGGCCGTTCAAGCATCATGAGGGACGCTTCCAGGCCAGTGCCGATATTTCGGGTCTGGCGCTGGATTTTCAGCCCGGTTGGCCGCGTGCCGAGAATTTGTCGGTCAAGGCGGATTTCATCGACAACGGCATGCTCGCGGTGCTCACGTCCGGCCAGGTGCAGGGTGTGAAGGTGAAACACGCCGTGGCCAGTATTCCCGACTTCGGCAAGTCCGAGTTGGTGCTCACGGCGCAGGGCGGCGGCAAGGGTGGCGACTTGTTGCAGTTCGTTCGTTCCAGCCCCATCGGCAAAACGCATGCGGATGTCTTGAAACACCTGCAAATGAACGGCGAGGGCGATTTCGATTTTTCGATGGTGGTGCCCCTGTCGCGCAAGGCGACCAATCCGTTCACGCTGGCGGGGACGGTCAATCTGCATGATGCCGATGTGGACGCCGCCGACTGGAAGTTGCATCTGGGTCACTTGAGCGGTCCGCTGAAGTTTGATCGGCATGGTCTTGATGCGCGGGGTTTGACGGCCACTTACCACGGGCAACCGGTCACCCTGGACATGAACATCGGGCCCGGCACCGGCAACCCGGCGTGGCCGTTCAAGGTGAACATGCGCGGCAATTTCACCATGGCGCAGCTGGTTGCGGGGCATGACGAAGTGGCGTCGTTGGCCGGAATCGCCAGCGGCAGTGCACCGTTCGACATCGGATTCCACATCGACAACGACGCCGACAATCCGGTGCATGCGAAACAGGTGTTGAGCGTGCACTCCAATTTGCGCGGCATGGCGTTGAAGTTGCCGGCGCCACTGGACAAGTCGACGCAGGCATTGCTGCCGTTGAACATGCAAATGGGTTTTCCGTTCGCCGGCGGACATTTGCGCGTGGTGCTCGGGAATCAGGTCTACGCACGGGCGCGATTGCCGAGTGACAAGCAGCCCGCCGTGGTCGACGTGATGCTGGGCGGCACGGCACCGCAAGGCCCGTTGCCGGCGCAAGGGATTCATATCCGTGGTCGCACGCCACGCCTGGATGTTTCCGGTTGGGTGCAGTATGCGTTGTCGGCCAAAGGTGACGCCAAGCAACAGGACGTGCCGCCGATCAACGTGGATGTCATGACGGGGAAGTCCAGCGTTTTTGGTCATGAATTCAAAGATTTGCACGTCAAAATTCATCCGGAAAAGAATGACTTGAAGTTGACCGTCGAAGGCCCCGAGATCAAGGGCAACACGACAGTGCCGCTGCAGAACATGGACAAGCGCGGCGTCGTGGCACGCTTTGACCGTCTGTATTGGCCCAGCCCCGACAAGGTCGATGCTTCCGGAAAATCCTCGAAGCCGGTCGCGCGCCCGGTCAGCCCGACCCCGCAAGAGGCGGCGGACGTGGGCGTGGCGCCGGCCAGCTTGCCGCCATTGCATGTCTGGGTGGGTGATCTGCGCTTCGGTGATGCGCATCTGGGCCAGGTACGGCTGGAAAGTCGGCCCACGGCGCAAGGCATGCATATCGACATGTTGCGCACGCAATCCAAATCGGTGCACATTTCGGCCACCGGCGCATGGACGGGTACGGCCCGCGACAGTCACACACACATGGAGCTGCATTTCAGTGCCGAGAATCTGGGCAGGATGCTGGATGCATTCGGCTATGACGGCTTGTTCAGCGGTGGCGAGACGCAGGTGGACATGAATGCCACCTGGCCCGGCGCACCCTCGTCGTTCACGCTGGCCAACGTGGAGGGCACGTTGACGCTCGATATCGGTCAGGGGCGCATACCGGAGGTCAAGCCTGGCGTCGGTCGACTGTTCGGGTTGATGTCGATCGCCGAGTTGCCGCGTCGCCTGAGCCTGGATTTCGGTGACGTGTTCGGCAAGGGGTTCGGTTTTGATTCGATCAAAGGCCATTTCCGGTTTCACGATGGCAACGCCTATACCGAAGACCTGAAACTCGAGGGGCCGGCCGCCGACGTGTCCGTGACCGGACGCGTGGGTTTTCGCAAGCATGATTATGATCAGCATGTGCTGGCGATCCCGCACATCGGCAACAGTCTCCCCATCGTTGGCGCGGTGGTCGGCGGGCCGGTCGGTGCGGCCGCCGGACTTGCCGTGCAGGGCTTGCTCGGCAAAGGCATCAACAAGGCCGCCAGCGCGCGCTATCACATCACCGGATCGTGGGATGACCCCAAGATTGAACTGGTGGAAAAACACGGCGCGAAGAAAGTGCCGCGTAGTGGGCAGTCAGCGGCAAAAGGCGGTGCCCCCGTATCGCCGAAGAAGACGACGCCAGCCGTTTCGGGCAGCGTGCAAACCATTCCCGTCCCGGCGTCGACGACCCGTTCCGCGTCGTCGCAGCCTTGAAACGCGTCCGCAAGTAGCCGTTCGCACTGAGCGTCGCGCCGAAGGCGCGAAGTCGGAGTGCCAGGCGATGCGGATTTCCGGTGTTTCGACTTCGCTTCGCTACGCTCAACACGAACGGTTTCGTTATTTACGGACGAGATCCTGGAATTCCAGGTTCTGCGCCGCGCAAAGGTAGTCGATCATCGGCGCAATGCACTTGAAGCGGGTGATCGCAAATGCGCGCAATTCATCGGAGCAGGCCAGTTCTTCGCTGAAGCCTTCACCGGCGGCGAAACTCTTGCGTTTGAGGTCGTCGATCAATTCGTGATCGGCGTTGAAACCGCGCGGGTGGCGTTTCAGGCTTTCGCCCCAGAAGGTGAAATACTGACGAAATGCGCGCCCTTGCGTGGCGCGTTTCCACGCCGCGGGGTTGTCCACGATGAAGTCGCGGATGTTGCGCAAGGTGTGCGACTCGGGGTGCCACAGGCCGCCGCCGACAAAACAGTTGTCGGGGGCGATATGCAGATAAAAGGAGGGTGCGGCAATTTCACGGCGTCGCTCATGGAACAGACGCGCGCCGGCGAACGGTTTGTACGGCAGCTTGTTGTGCGAAAAGCGCGTGTCGCGATGGATGCGAAACATGGAGCCGCCGACCTTGCCTGGATCGGCACGGTAGTGTGGGCTGATTTTCGCCAGTGGTTCCTGAAGGTCGACAAGCAGCGCCTGGAAGGGTTCGCGCACGTGCTTCTCGTAATCCGCCTTGTGTGCATGAAACCATTCGCGGTTGTTGTGCCGGTCGAGTTGGCGCAGAAAGCGGAACGTGGCGGGCGAGAAATAGCTGCGAGGCATGGGCCCGATGGTAGCAACAATGCGCGTGCCTTCGTCTGCCTGCGACACCCCGCCGTCGCAGCGCAAGGCACCGCATGGGTGACAGTGCCGATTGGCAACAGCACGTCTCGCGGGCGCTGGTACGGATACGCTTTCACGACGGTGCGGTCAGGCCCGATTGCAGCTCATGGCCCCAGGCCTCGAGATGGTCGAGAAGCCCGTGGTCGCGACCGCTGCACTCGGGGCGGTGACGCAAGGCGCTGATTTCCGCGAAGTAGGCATCCAGCGTCAACGAAGTGAGCGATGTGTCATCGGTCAGGCGGTGCCGGCGAAATTGTTCCCATCGTGCGTGCTCGTCCGGACTCAGCGTGTCGGGCCAGTTGCGGGCGCGGTAGCGGAACAGCAACGCCGGGTAACGCGGATCCTGAAACGGGAAATGGTCATCGAGCCGTGCTGGCGGGGTGGCACGCACGCGCTCCAGCAACGGCTTGTCGGCGTCGGGCAGAAAGCCGCCGTAAAGCGCCAGTTCCGCGTCTTCCGCGCGGGGCAGATCGCCGGCGACGGCAAAGACTGAACGCACTTTCGCCGTCAGGCCATCGGCTGCGCGCAGTCGTTCGGCGTTGTGCAGGCATTGCTCCAGGTCCAGGCCGAGACGCGTCGTGTCGGTGCGTTCGAGAACCGAAAGCGGTGCCAATGCCGGCGAGCGGTTCACGTGCACGGTGCGCAAGCCAACGCGTTCCATGCCTTCGGGCATGTCCGCGCGCGGCGTGAACAGGCGGTCGGCAATCGCATCGGCATCCAGATCGAACAATGCGTCGGGCGCCATATCGAGGTTGGCGACGATGACTTCGGTTTTGCGCGTCGGGTGCATGGCCAGAGGCGCGATCATGCTCAGGCAGCCACGACTGGCCGGATAACGCGAGGACACGTGCAGCAACGGGGTCATGTTGGCGATATCGAACAGCCCGAAAACCGATTGCTTGCGCCGCAAGCGGAAATACCAGTCCCACAGACGCGGCTGTTTGCTGCGCAACAACCGGGCCAGGGCGATCGTGGCTTCCACGTCGGACAGGGCGTCGTGGGCGTGCTTCTGCTCCAGATGATTGGCTGCTGCCAGGTGTTCGAGCTTGAAACTGGGCGAACCGTCGTCGCGGCGAGGCCACTGGATGCCGTCGGGACGCAGGGCGTGGCACATGCGCGCCAGATCGATGATGTCCCAACGGCTGTTGCCGTTTTGCCATTCGCGCGCGTAGGGGTCGTAAAAATTGCGGTACAGCAGATGGCGGGTGACCGCGTCATCGAAACGCAGCGAGTTGTACCCCGCGCCGCAGGTGCCACTGGCCGCCAATGCGTCATGCACGGCGGCGGCGAACTCGGCTTCCCTCACGCCGTCGCGCTCGGCCTGCTGCGGCGTGATGCCGGTGATCAACGTGGCCATCGGATGGGGCAGGTTGTCTTTCGGCGGCTTGCAATACAGCATCACCGGGTCACCCACCGGTTCCAAATTCATGGTGGTGCGGATGCCGGCAAATTGCAGCGGCCGATCACGCATCGGATCGGCGCCGGTGGTTTCGTAGTCGTGCCAGAAGAAGGTGGGTGAAGTGGTCATGGTCGGCATGATGGCATGGTTCGGGATTCGTGACCGTGGTCGCCTTCCCGAGCCCCCGGTCAGGGTGTCACTGCTAAACTCTCCGCAAAGGAGAACCCATGGCTCAGCAGCGCGACGACAACCTCATCTGGATCGATCTGGAAATGACCGGACTGGATCCCGACAACGACTCCATTCTGGAAATTGCCACCGTGGTCACCGATCGTGAATTGAACGTGCTGGCCGAAGGGCCGGTGATGGCGATCGCTCACGACGAAGCGCGATTGCTGCAGATGGACGACTGGAACCGCAATCAGCACGGCAAGTCGGGTTTGTGGCAGCAGGTGCTCGAGTCCGGGTTCGATCATGCGACGGCGGAAGCCCGCACGCTGGCATTTGTCGAGCAATGGGTGCCGGCGGGCAAATCGCCGATGTGCGGCAATTCGATCTGTCAGGATCGCCGCTTCCTGTATCGGCAGATGCCGCGGTTGGAACGGTTTTTCCATTATCGCCATGTGGATGTTTCCACCCTCAAGGAGCTTGCACGGCGCTGGGCGCCGCAGGTGGCCAAGGGGTTCAACAAGACCAGCTCGCATACCGCACTCAGCGATATTCACGATTCCATCGACGAATTGATCCACTATCGCCACTTCATGGGCGAGCTTGGCGGACAACCGGGCGCATGAGCATTTTCGACGCGTCCGGCGCACGCGTGCTCGACTGTGCGGGGCGCGCAGTGCGGCTCGACCGCCCTCGTGTCGTCGGTGTGCTCAATGTCACGCCGGATTCGTTTTCCGATGGCGGCGAGCATGCCTCGCGGGATGCGGCCGTGGCTCACGGCTTGCGCATGGTCGATGAAGGTGCCGACATGATCGACGTGGGCGGTGAATCCACGCGACCCGGCGCGGCGGACGTGTCGGTCGACGATGAATTGGCGCGCGTGGTTCCGGTCATCGAAGGTCTGGCGCGCGAGGTCGAGGTGCCTGTCGCCGTCGACACCTCCAAGCCGGAAGTGATGCGCGCGGCGGTGGCGGCCGGCGCGGGCATGATCAACGATGTGTATGCGTTGCGTCGCGACGGCGCGCTCGAGACGGCCGCGCAGACGGGGGCGGCCGTGTGTCTGATGCACATGCAGGGTGAGCCGCGCAGCATGCAGGTCGATCCGCATTACGACGATGTCGCGGCCGAGGTGCATCGCTTTCTGGCCGAGCGTGTATTGGCCTGCGAAATGGCAGGCATCGACAAACGGCGCGTGATGGTCGACCCGGGCTTCGGTTTCGGCAAGAACCTGGAACACAATCTGGCGTTGTTGCGTGCACTGGACAAGCTGCGCGATCTGGCGGCCGGGATTTACGTCGGCCTCTCGCGCAAATCGATGCTCGGCGCGATCACGGGGCGCGAAACGCCGGCGGATCGCATGGCGGCCTCCGTGGCCGCGGCAATGATTGCCGTCCAGCGCGGCGCCATCCTGGTACGCACCCATGATGTAGCCGCCACGCGCGATGCTCTGGCCGTTTGGCAGGCCGTGCATGCCGGCGATCCGGCCCTACGTCCCGCGCCTTCCGCCACGCCCGTCTGGCCCGATGACGACTGATCGCGGCAAAATGACCCTTATCGATTCAGGATCTCCGATTTCATGAGCAAGAAATATTTTGGTACCGATGGCATTCGCGGCAAAGTGGGCGATTGGCCGATATCGGCCGAGTTCATGTTGCGCCTGGGCCGAGCTGCCGGTGTGGCATTGGCCGGCAAGGATGGTCGCGCCACGGTGTTGATCGGCAAGGACACCCGCGTTTCCGGCTACATGTTCGAGTCGGCACTGGAGGCGGGCCTGGTGGCGGCCGGCGCCGATGTGCTTCTGGTCGGTCCGTTGCCGACGCCGGGCGTGGCTCTGCTCACGCGCAGCCTGCGCGCCGATGCGGGCATCGTCATCAGTGCGTCGCACAATCCGCATCATGACAACGGCATCAAGTTTTTCTCCGCCGCAGGCGAAAAGCTGGATGACGAAGTGGAGCTGGCCATCGAGCGCGAAGTCGATGCCGATTTCGTGACCGTTGCGTCGGCGGATCTGGGCAAGGCATCGCGCGTGGAGGATGCCGTTGCGCGTTACGTCGAGTATTGCAAATCGACGGTGCCGGAAAGTTTCAGCTTGCGCGGGATGAAGTTGGTACTGGATTGCGCGCATGGCGCGACGTATCAGGTCGCGCCCAAGGTGTTTCGCGAACTGGGCGCCGAGGTGGTGGCGCTGGGGGTGGGTCCCGACGGGCTCAACATCAACGACGGTTTCGGTTCGATGCATCCGGAAACGGTGCAACAAGCGGTGGTGGAGCAGGGCGCGGATGTCGGTATCTGCTTTGATGGCGACGGCGATCGCGTGTTGATGGCCGATGCGCAGGGGCGTCTTGTCGACGGCGATGATCTGCTCTACATCCTGGCGCGCGGCTGGCAGACGCGAGGCACCTTGCAGGGCCCCGTCGTGGGCACGGTGATGAGCAATTTCGGTCTCGAGAAGGCGTTGACCGCCCATGACATGTCGCTGTTGCGTGCCAAGGTGGGCGATCGTCACGTATTGCACCAGCTGAAGCAGCATGGCGGCAATCTCGGCGGCGAGACGTCGGGCCACATCCTGTGTCTGGACCGCGCCACCACGGGTGACGGTATTGTCAGTGCGCTGGCGGTACTGGAAGTGCTGGTGGGCAGCGACCAGAGCATGGCCGAGGCGCTGTCTTCGATGGACAAACTGCCGCAGACCACGATCAACGTGCGCGTGCCCGATGGCGCCAGCCGGGTGGCGTCCGAGCCGGTGCAGGCGGAATTGGCCCGCGTGCGTGAACAACTGGCCGGCCGGGGGCGTGTCGTATTGCGACCGTCCGGGACCGAGCCGGTGGTGCGCGTGACGGTGGAAGCAGCCGATGCCGAGGAAGTGACACGCGTGGCGCGGCAACTGGCCGACGTCGTAAAATAGACAAGGAGCCCCTGAGCAACTCCAGCGCGGACGACACGATACCCCGAGAGTCCGCAGAACGTGCTGCGTGGCGCCGGGCAGGGTGGGTGTCGTCCGCGCTGGAGTTGCTCAGAGGCTCCCTACTCACGCTCGTGAGCCTGCGGGTGGATACACCCAACCAGGTCGCCATGGAATGGCCCGACGTGCACCGCCTCTGCGGTGGCGGATGACGAACGACCGC
The DNA here is from genome assembly GCA_964608595.1 of uncultured Rhodanobacteraceae bacterium. Classification (GTDB taxonomy): domain Bacteria; phylum Pseudomonadota; class Gammaproteobacteria; order Xanthomonadales; family Rhodanobacteraceae; genus Oleiagrimonas. The sequence continues at coordinate 14,367 of CAZSOU010000014.1, read as the reverse complement.
ACGCAACCTGGAGAGTCAAATGAAACATGTTCCCACCCTCGACATGCGTCGTTTCGAGAGCGACCGCGATGCGTTCGTGGCCGAATTGGGCGCCGCGTATCGTGAGTTCGGCTTTTGCTGCATCAGCCATCATGGTATTTCGCGCGAACTCATCGATCACGCCTACGACGTGTTCAAGCAATTTTTCGCGCTGCCCGAAGACGTGAAGATGCGCTATCACCAACCCGGCAAGGGTGGTGCGCGCGGCTATACCCCCTTCAAGGTCGAGACAGCCAAGGACAGCGAGTATCCCGATCTCAAGGAGTTCTGGCACATCGGCCGCGAAGTGCCGCCGGATTCGAAATACGCCGTCGACATGGCGCCCAACATCTGGCCGACCGAAGTGCCGGATTTCAAGCGGTACGGCCAGGGGCTCTACGATGCTCTGGATGCGCTCGGTGGCCGTTTGCTGCGTGCGTTGGCACTGCATGTGCATCTGCCCGAAAACTATTTCGAAGACAAGGTGCAGTGTGGCAATTCCATCCTGCGCCCCATCCATTATCCGCCAATCGAGGAAGGCGAAGCGCCCAACGTGCGCGCCGGCGCGCATGAGGACATCAATTTCATCACTCTGCTGGTCGGGGCCAGTGCCGCCGGTCTGGAGGTGCTGACCCGTGACGGGGACTGGTTGCCCATCACGACCGAAGGCGACGCCATCGTGGTCAACATCGGCGACATGTTGCAACGCTTGACCAACCGCGTGTATCCATCCACCACCCATCGCGTGGTCAACCCGCCCGGTGCGGATGCAGGCAAGTCGCGTTATTCGGTACCTTTTTTCCTGCATCCCAACCCGGATGTGGTACTTGATCCCGTGCCCGAGTGCATCAGCGACGACAACCCGAAGCATTATCAGGGCACGCTGACCGCGCATGAATATCTGCAGCAGCGCTTGCGCGAGATCCGTCTGATTTGAACGATGCCGTCGCCTGGGCGTGCAAGCAGTCGCTCCAGGCCGTAGGCTGGCGGTAGAAAGTGTCTTGGTGGCACGGGCAGGGTATGCGCATGTCGGGATCTACCATCGGGCTCATTGTCTACGCCGTGGTATACGCGGCGATACTGGCACGCGTTCTGGTCGTGGAGGGAAAGGAGCCGGTTTCCCGTGCCGCGTGGATTCTCATTTTGCTGTTTGTGCCGATCGTCGGCATCGGCGCCTACGTGCTGTTCGGCGAGCCGTGGGTGCCGCGTCGGTTCCGGCGCAAGGCGTCTGCGGCCGCCGGTGAGCTGGCCGAACACCACAGCTTGTCGAAAGACTCGACCCTGCTCGCCGTGCCGGAGCGTTTTCGTCCCGCTTTCCGCACCTGCGAGCGATTGGCGCACAGCGATGTCACCAACGGCAACCGGGGCATGCTGGCAAGCAGTTCCGATGCCGCGATCGACGCCATGGTCGAGGATTTCGATGCCGCCCGCGAAACCATCCACGTGTCGTTCTACATCTGGTTGACCGATCACAACGGCATCAAGGTGGTCGAGGCGCTCAAGCGGGCGGCGGAACGTGGTGTGACGTGTCGAGTCATTGCCGATGACGTCGGCTCGCGAGGGTTGATCCGATCCCGGCATTGGGCGGCGCTGGAGGCGTCCGGCGTGCGGGTGTGCGCATCCATGAAATTGTCCATGGGGCTGGGCGTCATTGTCGGCAGTCGCGTGGATATCCGAAATCATCGCAAGATCGTGGTCGTGGACAACTGCATCACCTGGTGCGGCAGCCAGAACTGTGCAGACCCGGAATTCCGCGTGAAGCCCAGGTATGCGCCCTGGGTGGACATCATGCTGCGTTTCACGGGGCCGGTGGCGCGGCAGAACCAGCGCCTTTTTGCGGCAGACTGGATGGTGGAGGCGGATGAAGATCTGTCAGCGCACTGGAAAGCCATGCTTCCCGACTCCGATGCCGCTGCGAGTGACGATCTCCTGCCGGCGATCGCATTCGGCACCGGACCGTTGTCGCCGATCGGCGCCATGTCCGATGTGTTCGTCAGTCTTTTGGGGTGTGCACAAAGCGAGGTGGTGATTTCCAACCCGTATTTCGTTCCGGATCCACCATTGTTGGCGGCGCTGATCGCCTGCGCCGCACGCGGCGTGAGCACCACGTTGATTTTGCCGGCGCGCAACGACTCCTGGGTGGTCGGCGTGATCAGTCGCGCCTATTACCCGCAACTGGCCGAAGCCGGTGTGCAGTTGTTCGAGTATCGGCCGGGTCTGCTGCATGCCAAAACCCTGCTGGTTGACGGGCAGGTGGCGTTGGTCGGTTCGGCGAACATGGATCGACGCAGCCTGGAGCTCAATTTCGAAAACAACATTCTGTTGTGTTCGGTGGCCATGGCCGAAACGATCCGCCAGCGGCAGAACCAGTGGTTGGCCGATTCCAGCGAGGTTTCGTCGCACGCCGTTGCGCACCGGTCGCTGCCGCGCCGGATGGGCGACAACCTCGTGGCCATGTTCGGTCCGGTGGTTTGAACTCGGGAAACAGCGTCGATGCCGTCTTGCGGCACGGTGGTCAATCCGACAGCGCGCGATACGATCCGGAATGGCGTGCCGACAGGTGCAGCGCGAGGCGATCGGGCAGACATTCGCTTGTCGCCTTGATCAGCCGGTTGATGCGTCCGGGCACGTAGACCACGCGCCCGCTTTCGACCGCGTCCAGGCCTTCGCGTGCCACGCGAGCGGCGTCCATCCACATCCATCGCGGAAGTTTCGACACCAGCGGGCGGGTGCCCGTGACATCGTGAAATTCGCTGTAGGTGAAGCCCGGGCACAAGGCGCATACATGCACGTTGCGGGCGCGGTTTTCCAGCGCCAGCGATTGCGAAAAGCGAATCAGATAGCTTTTGGCCGCCGCGTACAGCGTATGTCCGGCCGAGCCGGGCAAGTGACCTGCCAGCGAAGCCACATTGATGATGCGGCCGTAATCACGTTGGCGCATGCCGGGAAGCAGACGACGAGCCAGTTCGGTCGGGGCGCGAAGCATGACTTGCATGAAGTCCTCGTGAGCCTCCCAGGGTTGCCGGTGAAAATGTCCCGGCAAACCGTAACCGGCATTGTTCACGAGCATGTCGATGGCCACATCGCGATCTTTCAGAGCGGCCGTCAATTGACCGGGTGTCACCGGATCAGCGAGATCCGCCGGCGCCACGATCACGTTGATGCCGTGCGTCTGTTTCAGCTCGGTGGACAGCTTGCGCAGCCGATCCACGCGTCGCGCCGTCAGCACCAGATGATACCCGTGTGCTGCCAGCGCGCGTGCGAACGCCTTGCCGATGCCGGCCGAAGCGCCGGTGATCAGGGCATGGCGTGAGGTGGAACTCGGATTCATGGCGGTCAAGGCCCGACGCAAAAAGCACCATCATAACGATCATGCGTTGCCGGATGCGGCGCTCGCCGCTATGCTTTGCGGCTTTGTTCATACTCGTGGCTTGGTCATGCGCAAGAAGCTGGTTGCCGGAAACTGGAAAATGCACGGGTCGCGCGCCATGGCGAGCGAACTCATGGTCGACATTGCCGAGGGTGCGCCGCAGGACATCGACGTGGCGGTTTATCCGCCGTTCCCGTATGTCGCGGAGGTGGCGGCCTGCCATGGCGAGGTGATCGGGGTCGGAGCGCAGGACGTCAGCGCGCACGCCGCCGAAGGTGCGTTCACCGGCGAGGTATCGGCCGCCATGTTGCGTGACATCGAGTGCCGGTCGGTACTGGTGGGTCATTCCGAGCGCCGGCAATATCACGGCGAGGACAACGATTGCGTGTCCGCCAAGTTCGCGGCGGTCGTGGATGCCGGCATGAGCCCCGTGTTGTGCGTGGGTGAAACCCTCGAACAGCGCGAAGCCGGACAAGCCGAAGCGGTGATTGCCGCGCAACTGGACGCCGTCTTCGACAAATGCGGCATTGCCGGTTTTGCGCAGGCAGTGGTGGCATACGAGCCGGTATGGGCCATTGGTACCGGAAAAACAGCCTCGCCGGAACAAGCACAGCAAATTCATGCGTTCATCCGTAGCCATATGGCGGAGCGGGATGGTAAAATCTCCGGACTGACCCGGATCGTTTACGGCGGTAGCGTCAAACCGGCCAATGCGGCCGAGCTTTTCGCGCAACCGGATATCGATGGCGGTCTGATCGGCGGCGCTTCGTTGGCAGCAACCGATTTTTTGGCCATTTGTGCCGCGGCATGTCTCTGACCTGACGCGGCGGATTTATTTATGTTCATCATCTTCAGTGTGTTCTACATTCTTGTCGCCGCGGCAATGATCGTGCTGATTCTCATGCAGCGCGGCGAGGGCGCCAATGCCGGCGCGAGTTTCGGCGGCGGTTCGTCCGGCACCGTGTTCGGCGCGAGCGGGTCGGCCAGCTTCATGAGCCGCTCGACCGGCGTGCTGGCTGCGGTGTTCATGTTGCTGAGCCTCGGCATGGCCGTTTACCTTGCCCATTCGGGCGCGCCCAAGCCGGTCAGCGACCTCGGCGTGATGTCCGGTGCAAGTACAAGCACTCCGACCAAGGCCGCCGACAACACGCCGGCAGCCGCTGCGACCGCGAAGCCCGAGACGGCAGTGCCGCAAGCCACTGTTCCCGCGGGCGCCGGCTCCGACAACGCGGCAACGGAAAACGATCAGTCGGCCGGTCAGACGTCCGCCAGCGGCGTGCCGTCGGCAACGGTTGGCGGTGACAAGGCCGGCAAGGCCGGTTCCGACAACAATCAGACATCATCGGAGTCGGACAAGAACCGACATTGATTCACATGTAATGCCCAGGTGGCGGAATTGGTAGACGCACTACCTTGAGGGGGTAGCGATCTTGCGATTGTGGGGGTTCGAGTCCCCCCCTGGGCACCACATTCCAGGCCCGTCGGAACGGTCTGGCAACGGATTGTTCCGACGCGACCACTGATGCGCCGAGGCGCGGAGGTTTGCCAAACGTGTTAGCCGAATATTGGCCCATACTTCTGTTCATCGCGGTTGCCATCGGCATTGGCATCGCGCTTTTGGCCATCGGCCTGATCGTTGCGCCGAAACGCCCCGATCCCGAAAAGATCTCGCCGTACGAGTGCGGTTTCGAGCCGTTCGAGGATGCGCGTCAACGTTTTGACGTGCGTTATTACCTCATTGCCATCGTTTTCATCCTGTTCGATCTGGAAGTGGCGTTCCTGTTTCCGTGGTCGGTGGTGTTCGACAAGATCGGCATCATCGCGTTGATCGAAATGGGGTTGTTCCTGGCGCTGCTGGTCGTCGGGTTTGCCTGGATCTGGAAGAAAGGAGCGCTGGAATGGGAGTGATATCGACCATCGACCGGGTGATGCACAACCCGGAACCGCTCAACCTTGTCGACGACATTCTGCGTCCGGCCGAAGACAACCCGGTCATGCAGCGCGGTTTTGCCACCACCAGCATCGATGCGCTGATGAACTGGGCGCGCACCGGCTCGATGTGGCCGATGACGTTCGGTCTGGCGTGTTGCGCCGTGGAAATGATGCATACCGGCGCCGCGCGTCTGGATCTCGACCGTTACGGCGTCATTTTCCGACCCAGTCCGCGCCAGAGCGACGTGATGATCGTCGCCGGCACGCTGGTCAACAAAATGGCGCCGGCACTGCGCAAGGTGTACGACCAGATGCCCGAACCGAAATGGGTCATTTCCATGGGCAGCTGCGCCAACGGCGGCGGTTATTACCATTATTCGTATTCGGTCGTGCGCGGTTGTGATCGCATCGTGCCCGTGGACATCTACGTCCCCGGCTGCCCGCCGACGGCCGAAGCCCTGATTCACGGCATTCTGCAGTTGCAGAAAAAGATCCGTCGCACACACACCATCGCTCGCTCGCCTTCACCTCTGGACGCCGTGGGGAGTGACAAATGAGCGAGCAGGCAGACAAGACCTCATTGGCCGACCGTCTGGTGGCGCGCTTCGGCGACACCCTGTCCAACGTGACCTGCGTGCGTGGCGAAACCACGGTCGAAGTCGCTCCGGCCGACCTCATCGCGGTGTGCACCGCGTTGCGTGACGAGCCGGAGTTCCGGTTCGCTTCCTTCATCGATGTTTGCGGTGTCGATTACCTCGGTTACGGACAGACCGAATGGGATACTTCGGATGTCAGCGCCGAAGGTTTTTCGCGCGGCGTGGAGGGCCAGGCGCAAGGGCGTTTCGCCTGGGAAGAACGTCCGCAAGAGGCAGAAGTTTCCATTCCCCGGCGCTTTGCGTCGGTGTTGCATCTGTTGTCGCTGGAACACAACCAGCGTGTGCGTATTCGCACGTTCGGCGCCGACGATGCCTATCCGGTCGTGCCTTCGGTAACGTCGTTGTGGGCGGGCGCCAATTGGTTCGAGCGCGAGTCGTTCGACCTGTACGGCATCATCTACGAAGGCCATCCGGATTTGCGCCGCATCCTGACCGACTACGGTTTTGTCGGCCATCCGTTCCGCAAGGATTTTCCGCTGATCGGCAACGTGGAAGTGCGCTACGACCCGGAAGCCGGTCGTGTGATCTACGAGCCGGTCACGTCCGTGGTGCCGCGCGTGTTGGTGCCGCGCGTGATCCGCAACGATTCCGACCTCGAGCAGGCGCGTGCCGAGGCCGCCGATCACTGGCAGGAGAATTGAGATGGCGACTGCCGAGATTCGCAACTATTCGATGAACTTCGGCCCCCAGCATCCGGCCGCGCACGGCGTGCTGCGCCTGATTCTGGAGATGGACGGCGAGACCGTCGTCAAGGTCGATCCGCACGTCGGTCTGCTGCATCGCGGTACCGAAAAGCTGGCCGAATCCAAGCCGTTCAACCAGTCCATCGGCTACATGGATCGTCTGGACTACGTGTCCATGATGTGCAACGAGCACGGTTACGTGCGCGCCATCGAGAACCTCATGGGTATCGAGGCGCCCGTCCGCGCGCAGTACATCCGGACCATGTTCGACGAGATCACGCGTATTCTGAACCACTTGATGTGGATCGGCTCCAATGCGCTCGATCTGGGTGCGATGGCAGTATTCCTGTACGCTTTCCGCGAACGCGAGATGCTCATGGACACCTATGAAGCGGTGTCCGGCTCGCGCATGCATGCCACGTACTATCGGCCCGGCGGCGTGTATCGTGATCTTCCCGATTTCATGCCGCAATACAAGGAATCGCGCTGGCACAAGGGCAAGGACCTGGAACGGTTCAACAGTTGGCGTCAGGGTTCGTTGCTCGATTACATCGATGCCTTCACCGATTACTTTCCGGGCAAGGTCGACGAGTACGAAGAGCTTCTGACCGACAACCGCATCTGGAAGCAGCGCACGGTCGATATCGGCATCGTCAGCCCCGAGCAGGCTCTGAACTGGGGCATGAGCGGGCCGATGCTGCGCGGCTCGGGCATCGCGTGGGATTTGCGTAAAAAGCAGCCTTATGCGGCCTATGCCGACATGGATTTCGATATTCCGCTCGGCAAGACCGGCGATTGCTACGACCGCTACTTGGTGCGCGTCAACGAAATGCGTCAGTCAAATCGCATCATCAAGCAATGCGTCGACTGGCTGCGCGCCAATCCGGGCCCGGTCATGTTGCGCAACTACAAGGTCGCGCCGCCCAGCCGCGAAGAAATGAAAGAAAGTATGGAAGGGCTGATTCATCACTTCAAGCTGTTCACCGAAGGCTACGGCGTGCCGGCCGGCGAAACGTATTCGGCCGTGGAAGCGCCCAAGGGCGAGTTCGGCGTGTACATGATTTCCGACGGTGCCAACAAGCCGTTCCGGGTCAAGGTGCATGCGCCCGGCTTTGCACATTTGTCCTCGATGGATGCGATCGCTTCCGGTCACATGTTGCAGGACGTGGTGGCCATGATCGGTACTTACGACCTGGTGTTCGGCGAGGTGGATCGATGAGCGCGCGATTCGGCAAAGCGGCACGCCGAAGCACCGCGCGCGGGGTCTTGTCTCGCGTCCACGGTGGTGGTCGTGCCGGCATCCTGCCCCCGCCGACCGAGTCTCGCGTCCCGGAGCTTCACATATGAGAGCCACAGGCAACTTCGACAAGGTGAAAGACGTCGACCCGATGGTCGCGCTCACCGACGGTACCCGTGAACACATCGATCACTGGGCAGCCAAGTTTCCGTCCGATCGCAAGCGTTCGGCGGTCATCCAGGCGCTTCACGCGGCGCAGCAGCAAAATGGTGGTTACCTCACCGACGAGCTGATTGCCGCCGTCGCCAAGTATCTGGATCTGCCGCCGGTGTGGGCGTACGAAGTGGCGACGTTTTATTCCATGTTCGCCCTGGAGCCGGTCGGGCGTCACGAAGTTGCCGTATGCACCAACATTTCGTGCTGGCTCAACGGTGGCGAAGACATGGTGCGTCATTGCGAAGGCAAACTCGGCATCAAGGCGGGTGAAAGCTCGCCCGACGGGCGTGTCTACCTCAAGCGAGAAGAAGAGTGCCTGGCGGCCTGCTGTGGCGCGCCGATGATGGTGGTCGACGGCCACTACCACGAAAAGCTGACGCCGGAAAAGATCGACGAGATTCTCGACGGTCTGGAATAACACGAATTTCTTGTGCGGGAGCGTACCTGAACTCTGTTGCCTGCAGGCAGGCTCCTACACGAACAAGCGGACAAACTCATGGCATACGGTCCCGAACCAAAACCCCATCAGGTCGTCTACACCACGTTGCATTTCGACAAGCCGTGGGCGCTGGAAAGCTACCGGCAAACGGGTGGCTACGAGGCGTGGAAAAAGATTCTGGCTGAAAAGCCGGATCCGGCCGACATCATCGACACCGTCAAGCAAAGCGGCTTGCGCGGGCGTGGTGGCGCGGGGTTCCCGACCGGCCTGAAATGGTCGTTCATGCCCAAGGGCGACATGCAGAAGTACATCCTGTGCAACTCGGACGAGTCCGAGCCGGGCACCTGCAAGGACCGCGACATCCTGCGCTTCAACCCGCATGCGGTCATCGAGGGCATGGCCATCGCCTGCTATGCCACCGGTTCCACCGTGGCCTACAACTACCTGCGCGGCGAGTTCCACCACGAACCGTTCGAGCACCTCGAGGAAGCGCTGCACGAAGCCTACGAGGCCGGCCTGCTGGGCAAGAACATCCAGGGCACCGGTATCGACGTGGACATCCACAACGCGCTGGGTGCCGGAGCCTACATCTGCGGCGAGGAAACCGCATTGATGGAATCGCTGGAAGGCAAGAAGGGCCAGCCGCGCTTCAAGCCGCCGTTCCCGGCCAACTTCGGCCTGTACGGCAAGCCCAGCACCATCAACAACACCGAAACCTACGCCTCGGTGCCGGCCATCCTTCGCAACGGCGCCGAATGGTTCCTCAACATCGGCAAGCCCAACAACGGCGGGCCGAAGATTTTCTCGGTGTCCGGCCACGTCAACAAGCCGGGCAACTACGAGATTCCGCTGGGCACACCGTTCAGCGAGCTGCTGGAGATGGCCGGTGGCGTGCGCAACGGGCACAAGCTGAAAGCGGTGATCCCGGGCGGTTCTTCCATGAAGGTGCTGCCGGCGGACAAGATGCTGGAATGCACCATGGACTATGACAGCCTGCGCAACGCCGGATCCGGCCTGGGGTCGGGCGCGGTGATCGTGATGGACGAAACCACCTGCATGGTCAAGGCGTGCACGCGCGTGTCGCAGTTCTACTATGCCGAATCGTGCGGCCAGTGCACGCCCTGTCGCGAAGGCACCGGCTGGATGCAGCGCGTGTTGCGGCGCATCGTGGCCGGTCAGGGCAACCTCGACGACCTGCACCGCCTCAAGGCCGTCGCCGGTCAGATCGAGGGCCACACCATCTGCGCCTTCGGTGAAGCCGCGGCCTGGCCGGTGCAGGCGTTCCTGGCCAATTTCTGGGACGAGTTCGAGTACTACATCAAGCACGGCCATTCGATGGTGGACGGGAAGGCGGAGGCTGCGGCATGAGTTGTGACGTACTGCATCGGGACCGGTCTCCGGTCCCCGGTTCCGCCTACAAAGAGGTCTTCGCAGCATGAGCGCGCAGCCCAACGACAACCTCGTCAACATCGAGATCAACGGCAAGGCGTTGAAGGCGCCCAAGGGGTCGATGATCATCCAGGCCGCCGACCAGGCCGGCATCTCGATCCCGCGTTTCTGCTACCACGAAAAGCTGACCATCGCCGCCAACTGCCGCATGTGTCTGGTGGAAGTGGAGATGAACGGCAAGCCGATGCCCAAGCCGCAGCCGGCCTGTTCCACGCCGGTGGGCGAGGGCATGAAGATCGCCACGCAGTCCGACGGCGCGCTCAGCGCGCAGCGCAACGTGATGGAGTTCCTGCTCATCAACCATCCGCTGGACTGCCCCGTCTGCGACCAGGGCGGCGAATGCGAGCTGCAGGATCTGGCCCTGGGTTACGGTCGTGGCGTGTCGCGCTTCACCGAGCGCAAGCGCGCCGTGGCCGACGAGAACATCGGGCCGTTGATCGCCACCGAGATGACGCGCTGCATCCACTGCACGCGCTGCGTGCGCTTCATGCGCGAAATCGCCGGCACCAACGAGCTGGGCGGCATGGGCCGCGGTGAACACCTGGAGATCGGTACCTACATCGGCAAGTCCATCGAGAGCGAGATCGGCGGCAACATCATCGATCTGTGCCCGGTGGGTGCCCTGACCAACAAGCCGTTCCAGTTCCGCGCCCGCGCCTGGGAGCTGGTGGCGCGCCCGTCCGTGGGTTACCACGACGCGCTGGGCTCCAACATGTGGCTGCACACCCGCCGCGGCGAAGTGCTGCGCACGGTGCCGCGTGACAACGAGGCCATCAACGAATGCTGGCTGGCCGACCGCGACCGTTACAGCCACGAGGGCATGTACGCCGGGGATCGCGTGCTGCGTCCGCGCGTCAAGCGCGACGGCCAGTGGCACGAATGCGACTGGGACGAGGCGCTGGAGGCCGCAGCCGGTATCCTCGGCAACGTCCAGGGCGATGACCTGGGCGTGCTGGTGCATCCGTCCACCTCCAACGAGGAAGGGGCGCTGCTCAAACGCATGGCCGCGGCGCTGGGATCGGCGCATGTCGACCACCGCCTGCGCCAGACCGACTTTGCCGATCGTGCCGTGGCGCAGCCGTTCGGCCTGCCCGTGGCGGCGTTCGACAGGCTCGATGCCGCCCTCGTCGTGGGCAGCGACACGCGCAGCGAAATGCCGCTGCTGCACCATCGCTTGCGCCAGGCCGCCATGGGCTGGCGCAAGCATGCCGGCGCGTCCAACCGCACCCGCTACGACATCACCCGGCTTGAGGGGGCGGCGCTGCACGTGCTGAACCCGGCCCGTTTCGGCTTCAACTATCCGTTGGCCAGCGAAACGGTGGTCCCGCCGCAGCAATTGGTCGGCGCGCTCCTGGCGCTGGCCGCGGCGGCGGCCGAGACCGGCAAGGCCGTCGTACCCGATGCTCTGGCCGAGGCCGTGGGGCAGGCGGAAGCCACCGAGGCCGCCCGGGCCGCCATCAAGGACCTGGCCGGTGCCGATTCGGCCGTGGTGCTGATGGGCGCGGTCGCCGCGCAGCATCCGCAGGCTTCCTGGCTGCGCGCCGCGACGCGCTTCATCGCCGACGCCACGGGCGCGGCGTTCGCCGAAATGCCCATGGGCGCCAATGCCATCGGCCTGGGTGCCCAGGACGTGCTCCCCGCCGAAGGCGGCCTGGATGCCCGCACCATGCTGGAGCAGCCGCGCAGGCATTACGTCCTCTACGGTGTCGAGCCGCCGCTGGACTTCGCCGACGCGCCCCGTGCCATGGCGGCGCTCGAAGGCGCGGACAAGGTCGTGGCGTTCAGCGCCTTCGCGCCGGCGTCGCTGCTGGCCGTGGCCGACGTCATCCTGCCCATCGCGCTGATGCCGGAAACCGACGCTACCCTGGTCAACGTCGACGGCGTGGCGCAGGCGCTGGCCGCCGGCGCGGGTGCGCCGGGCGACGCGCGTCCGGGCTGGAAGGCGTTGCGTGCCCTGGGCGGCATGCTGAAGCTGGACGGCTTCACCTTCACCAGCCTCGTGGAGCTGCGCGAGTCGCTGGCCTCCGCCCGGGCGCCCGCGGCGGGTACCGCGCTTGCCGCGCGTGCCGGCGGGGTCGAAGGGCTGGTGCTGCTGGCCACCACGCCGATCTACCGCGTCGACGCCGTGGTGCGTCGTGCCAAGGCACTGGGCGAGCATCCGCTCAACCGTGCCCCCGCGGCGCGCCTGAACGCGGTCGACGCCGATCGTCTCGGCGTGGCCGAGGGCGATACCGCCAGCCTGGACGGCACCGTGCTGCCGGTGGTTGTCGATGCCGACGTGCCGGCCGGCTGCGTGTGGGTCGAGACCGCGCACGAACTGACCGCGACGCTGCCGCCGTGCGGCGCATCCCTCAACGTGAGCAAGGCATGAGCCTGCCTATGATATCCAAGTACCCCGCGTTGAATCTGAGTGGCCTGCAGGTGGTGGTGTGTGGCGCCGCTCAGACTGGCTGTCTGGGTAAGCCGCGCGCCGCCGCATGCGGGCCACTCAGGTTCAACCCTTCGGGCCGGGCCGGTTTGCCCGCATGCCTGCGTCCTCACTCAGTCACGTATCGACATACGTTCTCTCGCTCCTCCTTGACTTGCGCGCAAATCGGTACCGGCGCGGGGTACTTGGATATCATAGGCAGGCTCTGACCATGGCCGACCAGCTCTTTCACGATCTACTCATTCCGATCCTGCTGATCCTGGCGATCGCGGTGCCGCTGATCCTGGCGGTGGCGTTCTTCGTGTACTGGGAGCGCAAGGTCATCGGCTGGATGCACGTGCGCATGGGGCCCAACAAGATCGGGCCGCTGGGCCTGTTCCAGACCTTCGCGGACGTGTTCAAGCTGCTGCTGAAGGAAATCATCCTGCCGGTCAAGGCCAACAAGGTGCTGTTCTTCCTGGCGCCGCTCCTGGCGCTGGTTCCGGCGTTCGCGATCTGGGCGGTGATTCCGTTCGACCATGGGCTGGTGCTTTCCAACGCCAATGCCGGCGTGCTGTACCTGCTGGCGATGAGCTCGCTGGGCGTGTACGGCATCATCCTGGCCGGTTGGGCCTCCAACTCGCGCTATGCGTTGCTGGGCGCGATGCGCTCGGCCGCGCAGATGATCTCCTACGAGCTGGCCATCGGCATGTCGCTGGTGTGCGTGCTGGTACTGGCCGGCAGCCTCAACCTGAGCGCCATCGTGGAAGCGCAGGCCGGCCCCAAGGGGCTGCTGGACTGGTTCTGGTTGCCGCTGCTGCCGGTGTTCGTGGTGTACTGGATTTCCGGCGTGGCCGAAACCAACCGCCTGCCGTTCGACGTGGCCGAAGGCGAGTCGGAGATCGTGGCCGGCTTCCACGTGGAGTACGCCGGTTCGGCGTTCGCCATCTTCTTCCTGGCCGAATACGCCAACATGATCTTCATCAGCTTTCTGGCCGCGGTCATGTTCCTGGGCGGCTGGCTGAGTCCGTTCCCGGAAAGCTGGGGCTTCCTCGGCGCCGGCGGCTGGTGGTGGCTGTTCGTCAAGGCGTTCCTGATGTCGTTCCTGTTCCTGTGGTTCCGTGCCACCTTCCCGCGCTATCGCTATGACCAGATCATGCGTCTGGGCTGGAAGGTGTTCATCCCGATCACGATCGTGTGGATCCTGGTAACCGGCTGCATCAAGTATTTCGGCTGGATCACGATCGGAGCGTAATGTCATGAGCAAGATCACCGGTTACTTCAAGAGCCTGCTGCTCCTCGAGATGCTCAAGGGCATGGGCGTGACCATGCGCTACATGTTCAGCCCCAAGTACACGATGCGCTTCCCGATGGAGCATATTCCGAAGTCGAACCGCTTCCGCGGCCTGCACGCGCTGCGCCGTTACGCCAATGGCGAGGAGCGCTGCATTGCCTGCAAGCTGTGCGAGGCGGTGTGTCCGGCGCTGGCCATCACCATCGACTCGCACCGCCGCGAGGACGGCACGCGGCGCACCACGCGCTACGAAATCGACCTGTTCAAGTGCATCTACTGCGGCTTCTGCGAAGAGAGCTGCCCGGTGGATTCGATCGTCGAGACCGACATCCACGAGTACCACTTCGAGAACCGCGGCGAGAACGTCGTCACCAAGCCGCAGTTGCTGGCCATCGGCGACCGCTTCGAAGAGCAGATCGCCGCCGCCCGCGCGCAAGACGCGCCGTACCGGTGAGGGAGATGGACATGAATTTGTTGGCTTGCAGCAGCGTTTCAATGAGCACAGGTTCCGGGGCCCGGGACCCGGCTCCCGAATCACGAAACAACGTGGAGAACTTCGCGTGAGTCCCCAACTCCTCCAACTGATCTGTTTCTGGTTCTTCAGCATCGTTGCCGTCGGCGGCGCGCTGATGGTGATCAGCCTGCGCAATGCCGTGCACGCGGTAC
>CAZSOU010000013.1:0-44605 GCA_964608595.1 uncultured Rhodanobacteraceae bacterium | reverse complement strand
GCCTTGCAACAAATTGCAGGAGAGATGGCTGAGTGGTTGAAGGCACCGGTCTTGAAAACCGGCGTGGGTTCACGCCCACCGTGGGTTCGAATCCCACTCTCTCCGCCAGACAGGCAAAGCGCCCCGCCAGGGGCGTTTTTCGTGTGTGGCAGTGAAGGCGGTGTCCACGAAATCAGGGTTCGACAATTTTGTCGGGAACAAAATTGGACCGCCGAAGGCGGGCCCGGAGCGCTTGCGCGGAGGGTGAGGCCCAGGAAGGGCCGAACAATCCCACTCTCTCCGCCAGACAGGAAAGCGCCCCGCCAGGGGCGTTTTTCGTGTCTGGCGGAAAATCAGGCGCCCTTACAAACCGAACAATCCAATCGCACCAATCACGATCAAGTAAATGGCCACGATGTAATTGAGCAGCTTGGGCACAATCAGGATCAAGATACCCGCGATCAACGAGATCAACGGCGCCAGCGCAACGTGCAAGTCCATGGTCGATACCCCTTCGAGACATATTGAGGAGCTTGCAGTTTGCCATGACTGGCGCCGGTTTTATGAACCGCGGCTCAGGCAGCCAACTTCGTCACGTCGTGAAGACTTGCCAGAGCGGCGTCGATCGCCTCGGCCTTTTGTTGCTCACCCAGACCGAGGCCCTCGGCACGCACGAAGTGGATATCGGTGATGCCGAAGAAGTTGAATACGGTCTGCAACCAGGGTTCCTGAAAATCGACGGCGGCGCCGGGAGATCCTTCGCTGTAGATGCCGCCACGCGCAGAAGCGATGATGACCCGTTTGCCGCCGGCCAGCCCCTCGGGGCCGTTTTCGGTATAGCGGAAGACTTTGCCGGGGACGGCGATACGGTCTATCCACGCCTTGAGCTGGGTGGAAACGCCGAAGTTGTACATCGGCGCGCCGATCACGATGACGTCGGCGGCCAGAAAATCCGCAAGCTCGCGTTCGCCCAAGGCACTCGGCTCGCGGCTGGCATCGACCACCGGCAGCCAGTGCGGAACGGGGTCGGCGGCCAGGTCGCGATATTGCACTTTCGTGTCGGGGTGATCGGCAAGCCAATGCTCGACGGCGGCAGCGGAGAGCTGACGCGACACCGAATGTTTGCCAAGGGCGCTGGCGTCCAGATGCAACAATTTCATGAATGCTCCTTTGGAGGTGTGGGGCGGGTTTCGTATGACAGGCATCAAACTAAGGGTTGGACGGGTGCCTGATAAGCGGGCAAAATTCGAAATGATCGTTCACGAGGAGAAACAGTTGTGTATCCGATGACAGGTGCCTTGCAGGATCTCAACGACTTGTACTTCTTTGCCGCGGTGGTGGAACACGGCGGTTTCTCAGCGGCGGGCAGGGCGCTCG
Organism: uncultured Rhodanobacteraceae bacterium; assembly: GCA_964608595.1. GTDB lineage: Bacteria > Pseudomonadota > Gammaproteobacteria > Xanthomonadales > Rhodanobacteraceae > Oleiagrimonas. The sequence continues at coordinate 43,249 of CAZSOU010000013.1, read as the reverse complement.
GCATCCCCAAGTCGCGTCTGAGCAAGCGCGTGGCACAGCTGGAGGAACGATTGGGCGTGCGCCTGCTGCAGCGAACCACACGCAAGTTCGTGGTCACGGAAACGGGCGAACGTTTTTACGCACATTGTCGTGCGGTGCTGGAAGAGGCGAGGGCCGCGCAGGAGGCGGTGGACGCCGTACGTGCCGAACCGCGTGGCGAAGTGCGGGTGAGTTGTCCGGTATCGCTGGCGCGCTCGACACTGGCGCCGATATTGCCGGATTTTCTGGAGGCCTATCCCAAGGTGCAAGTGCGCCTTCTGGCCAGCAACCGACGAGTGGATCTGATCGACGAAGGCTTCGACATCGCCATTCGCGTGCGTTTCAAGCTGGACACGGACGCGACGTTGATCGCGCGCGAGTTCGGACAGTCGCAGATGGTATTGGTGGCGAACCGGGCGCTGTGGAATACCCACGAACGGCCGCGAAGCCCCGAGGATCTTCGCGATCTGCCGGCACTTTCGATGCATGACAATGACGGCCCCAAGACCTGGGAGCTGGTTCACTCATCCGGCACATCGACGCGTGTCGAAATCGTGCCACGACTCACCAGTGGCGAATTCGCGGTACTGCTGGAAGCCGTGCAACGCGGAGCAGGGGTGGCGTTGTTGCCCGAATCGGTCTGCGCATGTTTTCTCGTCGACAACCGACTGGAACGGGTGCTGCCCGAATGGAGCGGACCGCAAGGCACGATGCATTTCGTGTATCCCAGCCGCCGCGGCCTGTTGCCGGGCGTGCGCGCACTGGTGGACTTTCTGGCCGAACGCCTGCCAGAAGTTCCGCCGTCGCGAGACATCTGCTGAACGCGCCGAACGTTCATGCCGCTTTACGTCTTGGCTTCGTTGCGTGTTCGCACCGCTTCGAGAAAACGCTGCAGGACCGCCGAATCATCGTCTTTGCGCCAGGCGACGGCGAGCAACAGATCGGCGGTTTTGTCGACCAGTTCGATCATGCAGACTTCCGGCAGTTGCACGGCCTGCAATGATGTCGGTACCAGCGCCATGCCGACACCGGCGGACACCAATGCCAGCAGTCCCGTGATTTGTTGTGCTTCCTGTCGAATGGCCGGCCGAAACCCGTCCAGCGCGGCGACTTGCATCAACGTGTCGTACAACGTCGTGCTGTAGGCGCGCGGTTGGGTGACGAACGGTTCGTGCACCACATCGCGCAAACGGATGCGCTTGCGCGACGCCAACGGATGATCGCAATGCATGGCCACGAGCAGGCGCTCATGATCGATGACATCCACTTCCACCTGCAGTGCCACGTTCTGTTCCTTGGGCAACGCGCGAACCAGGCCGACGTCGATGTCGCCGGCCACCAGAGCGTCGTACTGGGTTTCGGTGTACATCTCGCGCAACTCCAGATCCACGTCCGGTGCCATCGCGGAAAATCGCCACAACGTGCGGGGAAGGGCGGCGTGAAACGACAACGAGGCGGGATAGGCCAGGCGCAGTCGGCCGCGATAACCTTCGGCTGCCTCCGTCACCGCAACCCGTGCGGCTTGTGCCTGGGCCAGAAGTCGTCGTGCTTCATCCAGGAACAGCCGCCCCGGCTCCGTCAACGCCACGCGACGTTTGTTGCGATCCAGCAGACGCGTGCCGAGATCCTGCTCCAGGGCGCGTATCTGCTGCGACAGTGGTGGTTGGGAAATGTGCAGCTTTTGCGCCGCCCTGGTGAAGCTCAACGCCTCGGCCACCGCCACGAAATAGCGCAATTGTCGCAAGTCAAACATAGATGTTTTTGCTATAACTGATGAACAAAAAATATATTTGAGTTTAGATCAAGGCCCACCTAAAGTAACCCTCGTTCGTCGCCACTCCCCTCCCCCTGGGCGGCGAACCACACGCCCCGCGGACGGCGCGCAAAACACGACATCGGCTTCTCCCCCTCCGAATCGATCTCGTGGCGCCAGCTCTGCGGGGCGTTTTTTTTCATGCCGAACGATGCAGCTCCGGCGCTTTTGCGCCGGTGGCCACATGCCATGCTGATGGCACGCGCGCGCAGGGTGGACGCATCGTCAGGACCGGTCGCGGCGCGACAGGTTCCACACGAAGCCGACGACGAGCAACACGATGACCAGCAGTTGCACGGAGGTCGATTGCCAGGTGGGGTAGAGGCCGAGCCATTCGATGCGCGGCAGGGTCAGTACCGACACGTTGACCCAGCCGGCTTCCTGCAACGCGGCCACCCCTTTGCCGGCAAGCACCACGGCGAGCAGGGCGATCAGCGCAGAGCTGGCCTTGAAAAACTGCGTCAGCGGCAAACGCCGGCTGGTGCGCAACAGTATCCAGGCGACGAATGCGAGCGTGATCGAACCGGCCAGCATGCCGGAAAGCAGCCACACGGTCTGGTTTTCGTTCCAGAGTGCCACGTAGAAGAGAATGGTTTCGAAGATTTCGCGATAGACCGAAATGAAGGCCAGCCCGAACAGAAGCCAGACCGAGCGCCGATCGAATGCACGCGCCATTTTCTTCTTGAGATACGCCTGCCAGCGTCCACCGAGGCTCTTGTTGTGCATCCACAAACCCACACCGATCAGGACGGCGGCGGCAAACAACGACGACAGGCCTTCGGTCAACTCGCGTCCGGCGCCACTGATGGTGATGGCGTAGCGCGCCAGACCCCACGTCGCCACACCGGCGCCGAGGGCCAGCAGCCAGCCGGCATGGATGGGACGGGTGGCACCGGGTACGGTGGTACGTCGCGCAAAAGCGAGCAGGGCGACGACGACCAGCAGGGCCTCCATGCCCTCGCGCACCAGGATGATGTAAGCGCCGATGAATGTCGCTGAAGGACCACTGGAAGCATCCGAAAGCAGCATCTGGGCACGCACCAGCAATGCATCGGCCTCATGCGCGCGCTTGGCAACAGTGTCTTCGGCGGCGTGCCGCGACAATGTGGTGCGATAGGCGCCCATGGCCGTTTCGATGCGGCCGCGCAGGTTGCTGTCGCGTGCATCGATGCGTGGCTCTTCGGGCTCCACGCCATCCAGATAGGCCGACAGCGCGAGTTGCACGGCTTCGTCCTGATGGCCATGGCGATACGCATCCAGACTGGCCTGCAAACGTGCACGTGCCAGGGACAGCCCTCTGGGCGCATGTTGCAATGCCTCCGGATGCGCGCGCAACCAGCCGATGACCGAACGTGCATTTTCGGTGCCGAACGCCGGGGCCAATTGCGCCACGCGCGTACGCGACAATTCCGCCAGCGTGCCCAGGTGGGCGCGGATCGCCTCGTCCGCATGCCACTGGCGCTTGCCGCGGGATGTCTGATGCTCGTATGCAAGCGAACCGACGTAATAGGCCAGATCCCAGCGCTCAGGCACGGAAAGGTCCTGCGCATAACTACGCATGGCGGTTCCTTCCACACCCTGGGTGATGGCTTGATAGAGCGACAGTGGACTGCGCTGATCCGCGCGCGAGGTATCGGTGAAATCGATCGGCTGCGGATCCAGATGCCGTCCTGCCGGCCCGGAACCATCCCCCCGCACCCCATGACACTGTGCACACTGGTGTTGATAGATCGTCGCGCCTTGCGCCACGTCCGGCGTTGTTGCAGGGGCCGATGGCACCGGATAGGCGGCCAGCAAGGCCGACGCCAGCTTGTGTGCCTTGTTGGCCACCGACTTGGGGGCGTCCCTGGCGAGAATCGCCTGGACCAGCCCGCGGGCTTGCCGCTGGAGGTCCGGCAACGCCTTTTTTTTCGGCAGTGCGTCCAGGTACGTGCCGACCGTACCCGCAAACTCGCGCATTTCCGCATACTCGGACGCGCTGATGACCTTGCCGTCGCGTACTGCGCCGGCATAATCGGTCGCCATGTAGTCCAGCATCTGCCATGTCCGTTGAACCTTGGCGGCCGTATCCGGACTTTGTTGCGCTCGTGCCATGCCGGGCCAGGCGGCCAGGGTCATGACCGCACAAACAAGAATGACAAGCGTTTTCATTCCCGAAGCGTAGCATGCGGAAGCTGCGGTTCCTTGACCTGAGGCAAGCTCGCCACGGTTTGTCGATACCGTGAATCGAGACACGCGATCATGGGGCAGGGCGAGCACTGCCCGCACGCGGTCAGCGATGGCGGAAAGGTCGCACCAGCGTGAGTTTGACCGGGCCGGACTGACGTTTGGGCCGCAGCAGGTGTTCGATTTCCCCGGGTCGCAATGGATACGAATACAGGAACCCCTGACCCTCGTTGCAACCGGCCTCGCGCAGGAACTCGTGCTGCGCCTCGGTTTCGACGCCTTCGGCGATGGCGATCAGATCCAGACTCTTCACCATGGCCAGAAGGGCTCTGATGATGGCCACGTCGTTGGCACCGTCCGGCAGCGCCACGATGAACGAGCGGTCGATTTTCAAGAAGGTGACGGCGGGCAGTTTCAGGTAGGCCATGGACGCGTAACCGGTACCGAAATCGTCGATGGCGACGCCGATACCCAGCGCATGCAGGGATCGCATCGTGCGCTCCGTGCTTTCCCCCAGCCGCAGTATGGTTCCTTCGGTGATTTCAAGCACGACGCGTTGCGCCTTCACACCATGGCTTTCAAGTGCCTGGCGCACGCTCTCGACAAAGCCCGCATGGCAAAACCAGCGTGCCGATACATTGATGGCCACGCGAACCGGTGGCAAGCCGGCTTCGTCCCATGCATGAATCTGGGCACAAGCCGACTGCATGACCCATTCGTCGATGCGGTGGATGAGACCGGTCTGCTCGGCGACGGGAATGAATGCATCGGGAAGCACTTCGCCCCGCTCGGGATGATCCCAGCGCAGCAAGGTTTCGAGCGCGACGATGCGCCCGGAACGCAGCTCGAGACTGGGTTGGTAGACGAGTCGGAACTCGCCATCGAGCAGCGCCTTGCGCAATTCGTTGGCCAACGTCATGCGCTGGCTGGCGTCGGCTTGCATGGTCGGTGCATAAAAGCGCCACGTATTGCGCTCTTCGCTCTTGGCTGCATACATTGCCGCATCGGCGTTGGCGATGAGGCTCTTGGCGTCCGTCCCGTCCAGCGGATAACCGGCAATGCCGATGCTGGCGCTGACCACGATTTCGCAATCATCGATCATGAACGGCTCGCTCAGACCGGCGAGCATGCGACCGGCCAGAACGGCAGCGTCTTCGCGCATGAGCAGGTGCGGGAGCAACACCGTGAACTCGTCGCCGCCGATGCGTCCGGCGACATCCGCCTTGCGCAAATGGGCGAGCAGCCGCTTGCCGACCAGCGTCAGAAGCTGGTCGCCGACCGCGTGACTGTAGCTGTCGTTGACGAACTTGAAAGCGTCAAGATCGATGAACAATACCGCGGCGGCATGGCGACGCTCCTCCGCCCGCGCGATGGCTTCGTTGCAGAGTCGCTCGAATTCGGACCGATTGACCAGACCGGTCAAGGCATCGTGCGCGGCCAGATGCTCGAGCCGGCGGCGGTCGGCCTTGGTCTCCGATATATCGCTGAATACGGCCACATAATGTTGTACGCGTTGCTCACTGTCGCGGATGGTGCTGATGCTGAGCTTTTCCGAATACGAGCTTCCGTCTTCGCGCCGGGTTCGTACTTCACCCGACCAGTAGCGTGACCTCTGCACTTCGTGCCAGAGCTGCGGCGACAATGGCCTGCCATCGGCATGGGTCCGATTTTCGTCCAGACGCATGCCCACCAGGTGGGGCAGAAAATACCCGGTCAACCGCACGGCGGCCACATTCGCCGAAACCACGCGCAATTCGGAGTCGGTGATGATCACCCCCTCGGCAATACCCGCCAGGGCCTCGGCGGCAATCCGCTGCTGGCGCTCGCTTTCCACGCGTTCGGATATGTCGCGGATGATGGCCTGGCGGACCATCCGTTCGCCCCAGGCCGTGATGCTGCTTTGCGTTTCGACGGGCCGCTGGCGGCCGTCGCAATCGCGCAATTTGGTCGCCGATGCAGCATCGCCTGGCGTCGAACCGCGTGCAAACAGCGCGTCGTACCGGCTGCCGATCAACGCCCGCGGGTCCCTTCCTGTCCACACACCGGCAGTGCGGTTGGCGTCGAGAATGACGTCTTCTTCTTCGTCCACCATGACAATGGCATCGGCGGCACTGTCGAAAAGCAAGCGATAGCGTTCCTCACTGCCGCGGATACTCGCCAGTACCCGGCGCGCCATCCACAACCAGAGCAGTACCGCGACTGTCGCGAAAAACAGGACACCGCCAAAGACCCATCTCGCGAATGCCACCGCGCCCTTGGCCAGAACCAGTGAAAACTGGTTGCTGCGCGGCTGAATGAAGTTGTTGATGGCGTCGATGCGGCTGCGCAACCGGGCAATTTCCTCGGCATGCACAGGCTGCCCGGTCGCGTAGGCCGCATGCAGCTGGTCGGCGATATCTCCCAGTTGCGATATGGGAGCGTCCGTCGAGCGCCACAGTGCGAGCGCATGCTTCATGTAAGGCGCATCGGGAAAATGGTCCAATGCGAAAATGCCATTGGGAATGGCCACGGACATGACATGACTGCGACGCAGATCCGCCTCGACTTCGCGGTAGCTGTAGTGCCCGGAATGAATCTTGTCGCGACCGGAACGGAACGCCTGCAATATCGCGTAGTTGCGTTGGAAATCAGCGTAGGCCGCGGCACTGCCGGTGGCGGCGTAGTCAAGCAGATCCACCGTGGTCTGCTTCTGGGCTTTCGACCAGACGCTCTCGCCGTTGAGGAAACCGGCGAGAGCAATCTGAACCTGCAGAGCTCCCCAGGTGAGCAGGAGAATAAACGCCACCACGGCGATCAACGCGTACGCGAGCGGCAACAACCGCTTTGTCAAAGGGCCGGGCCGAGACTTCAGATCACTGCGTCGCATGAGGGGCAGGGCGCTTGGTTCATTGCGGAGTCCGGATCAGGCGACCGCTGCCTGGTCGGTGCTCTGCGTTTCAAGAGCTCGATTCGGTTCCAGGCAGCGGTCGGCCAGAATACGTATGCAAGTATAGCTACGCGTCACGCATTCGGTCAGATGGGCAATTTGTGCCTTGGTCGGGGATTCGCCCATGATCGTGCACACGATTTCAAGCGCCTCCCACGGATGCTTGTCATCATAAGCGGCATGCAGCTGCAACCAGCGCAAACCGTGTTTGCGCTGTTCGGGAGAAAACTTCCCGACGTAATCTTCGCTTTCATAAAGGATGCGCGACAGTTCGCCCGTTGCGCCTTCCACGGCATAATTGACGGCGGCGATGCTGGCGGCGAGCGAACCCTGGTCGCTGATTTCATCGCACCAGTTGGCCAGCACTTGCGTACCGGCGGGTAAAGACCCGTTCAAGATGCGCTCGCGCGGAATGCCGGCGCCATCGGCCCAATGCAGCCAGTATTCGGCGTGGTTTTGTTCGACACGTATGTTGCGGACCAGCCAGCGGCGGGCAAGATTGTCGCCTTCGCTGCGTCCATAACGTGTCTTCAGCAGGCTCTGCGCCATGTAGGCGGGAAAACGTTCGATGACGGGCCAGGTACCCACCAGAAAATGGGTGCTGCAATCGGCATTGGATGCATTGGCTTGCATGGCCTCCCACAGCTCGTGATCGACGAGTGTCTGCTTGACGCGATCGCATTCGTCAATCATGTCTTGCGTCCACTGCGGGTAGCTGCTCACTTCGGTCAACGGCCCAGTAAGTTCAAATGGCTTGCTCATGATGATTCCTCGGACAGATTAGGGGGTGACGCATCGAAATACTGAACCGACCGTCACGTCTTCAACGTCCGTGTACGCACGCTCCATTGAAGTCGCTCAAGACACTGATCCCGCACAAAGGGATGCTGGTTCGGCGCCACGTCGAGTTACACATGCAAGAACCCCCACAACCCCAAAAGCCGGCACCTTTGTGCCCCCCAATCCGGATCGAATTGCTCAATCACGACAAGTTCACTGTACGCCTTGTTCAGGGAAATACCATCCGTGACGCAACAGACGATGCGTCAGGCGATAGTGAAATGAAAATAATTGCTTTATATACAACCGGTTAAGTTACACATTTGAGATTTTTCGATATGGATTGTCAACGCGTGGATGCCGCTGCAGCGCCATTACTCGTGACATGCACGAGACTTGCGGTCATAGTCCTCCCGCCAGAACCGGGCCTGTTCCACAGTCAACCACCACGCCTCGAGCGCCTCCGGCGGAAAGCAGCGGCCATCCGGCGTGAACAGGCCGCGACGATCCAGCACGAACCCGGCCCATGCCGGTTCCAGCGCCCCGAGATCGCCCTGGAGCTTGTAGCGCAGCAGACGCACCACGGCCCACGGCACGCGATAGCGTCCGGCGTCCCAGTAGCGCACCGTGCGCAGCGACACGCCGAGATAAGCGGCACAGTCCTTGCGACTCAGCAGGCAGGCCATGCGCAGCTCCCGGAAGCCGTCAGGGGGCACGCACCAGCAGCGCCGCTTGGTCATTTGTTTAGTTCGCATAATGTATATTATGTAAAATTGTGTATTACGGCATTCTGCAGTGGCTGCGGCTCGCCAATCCATCAGGCCTCTTTCCGCCAGTCACGGAACTGAATGTTTCGAAACATGCAAAGGCACGCGGCCGGTGAATAGCTTCCATTGGAGTATGGTGAATTGGCTTCCGCGTCGAGTGCCGTGTCTCATTCGTCATGTCCATAGTCCGCTCCTGCAGTCCGTCGTTTGTTGCACGTGTTGCGCCGACATGAGCAAGCCGCTTGACGATCGTGGCAGCGGGTTGCCTGGCACGACCTTGAAGTGCGTGTGCCTGATCGCGCTCTGTTTGCTCGCTTTGGTGCTCGATGGCTGTACCGGCAATGTGCACACGAGTTTTCTTGATCCTCAAGGCCCGGTAGCCGACGTCCAGCGCTGGCACTTCTATTGGGTGCTGGGAATCATGGCGGTGCTGGTCGCGGGCCCGATATTTCTTGCCTTGCCTTTTTTTCTCTGGCGCTATCGCTACGGCAACAAGCACTCGCGTTATACGCCCAAATGGGAGTTTTCGCGGTGGCTGGAAATTTTTTCCTGGAGCGGTCCGATCATCATCGTGATGGTGCTGGGTTTTTTCGTGTGGCGCGATTCGCACAAACTGGACCCCTACAAACCTCTTGCATCCGATCAGCCGGCGCTGCGTGTGCAAGTGGTTGGTTACGACTGGAAATGGTTGTTCATATATCCCGATCAGGGGATCGCCACAGTCGGGAAACTGGTGATGCCGGCGAAGCGGCCGGTGTCTTTGCAACTGACCTCGGCGACGGTGATGCAGTCGTTTTTCATCCCCGCGTTGGGCAGCCAGATATACGCGATGGGCGGCATGGTCACGCAGCTCAATCTGCAGGCGGACAAACCCGGTCGTTTCCTGGGTGAGAACACGATGTACAACGGCAAAGGGTTCCGCTCGCAACGATTCGTCGCCGTGGCCACCTCGCCGTCCGATTTCAGCAAATGGGTGGCCAGCGTACATGCACGAGGAACGTCGCTGGACGCACACACCCTGAAAATCATTGCCCGACGGAGCACGCGGGCCCAACTGGTTTCCGCTTTGCCCCATGCTGATTCGAAAAATGACGTCATCTATCTGACCAACGTGCAGCCGCACCTGTTTGCAGCCGTGGTCAGGGCCACGAAAACGGGTGTGCCGCCGAGCGAAATACTCGCCGCCACCTCGTACAAACCCGAACACGTTGCCGCCGCGACGGTGATTCCCGCCGGGAAGAAAACCCCGTGAGCATTGCTGCCGCCGTCATGCATCCGTTGGGCCGTCTGAGTTTGAAGTCGCTGCCCTTCTACAAGATGTCGCAGCACCCTACCCTGGACAATCTGATCAATGGCAGCATTGCCGGATTTGCCGCCTGCCTGGTCGTGATCGGCGCCATTGTGGTGATCGCGCTGATCACCCGCTACCGCAAATGGGGCGTGCTGTGGAGCGAGTGGTTGACCAGCACCGACCACAAGAAAATCGGCATCATGTACATCGTGCTGGCCTTCGTGATGTTGGCGCGTGCACTGATCGAAGCCATATTGATGCGCGCACAGCAAGCGTGGGGGCTGGATGGCGGATTTCTGTCACCCGATCATTTCGCGGAGCTTTTCAGCACTCACGGCACCATCATGATTTTCTTCATGGCGATGCCGTTTCTCACGGGCCTCATCAACTACGTGATGCCGCTGCAGATAGGCGCGCGTGACGTGTCCTTTCCGGTGCTCAATTCGGTCAGTCTGTGGCTGACCGTCGCCGGCGCAATGTTGGTGATGGTGTCACTGGTGGTCGGAGAATTCTCGACCGGCGGCTGGTTCGGCTATCCACCGTATACCGAGGCCAACTTCAGCCCCGGTGTGGGACCGGATTACTGGATCTGGTCGTTGAGCCTGTCCGGGTTGGGATCAACACTGACAGGTATCAATTTTGCCGTGACGATCTACAAGGAGCGCGCGCCGGGCATGAAACTGATGCGCATGCCGCTGTTCACCTGGGCAGCATTGTGCACGGCGATTTTGATGATATTCGCCATGCCGCCGTTGACCGTGGCCACCGCTCAACTGGCACTGGACCGGTACCTGGATTTCCATTACTTCACCAATGCGTTCGGCGGCAACCAGATGCACTTCGCCAATCTGTTCTGGTTGTTCGGACACCCCGAGGTCTACATTCTCATCATTCCGGCATTCGGGGTGTATTCGGAAGTCGTGGCAACCTGTTCGGGCAAGACGCTGTACGGTTACCGATCCATGGTCTTCGCAATCATGTGTATCGCGGTGTTGTCGTTCACGGTCTGGCTGCACCACTTTTTCACCATGGGTCAGGACGCCGATATCAATGCGGTTTTCGGCATCGCCTCGATGCTGATCGGCATTCCCACCGGAGTGAAAATCTACAACTGGATGTGGACGATGTTCCGCGGCAGAGTGCGTTTCACCACCCCGATGATCTACGCCATCGGTTTCATTGTGCTGTTCGTGCTGGGCGGCATGAGCGGCATCCTGCTGGCCAACCCGAGCATCGATTACCAGGTGCACAACACTGTTTTCCTGGTCGCACATTTTCACAACGTCGCGGTGCCCGGCGTGCTGTTCGGCATGATTGCCGGCTACCACTTCTGGTTTCCCAAGGCTTTCGGTTTCCGACTCGACGAGCGCTGGGGAATCGCCTCGGCGCTGTGCTGGACGTTCGGCTTCATGCTGGCGTTTTTTCCTCTGTATGCACTGGGAATCATGGGCTTGCCGCGGCGCTCGGTCGCTTTCAATCAGCCCTCGTACGTCCCGCTGGAAATCGTCGCATTTATCGGTGCGCTGCTGATCGGCGTGGCATTGCTTGCGCTTGTCATCCAGCTTTTGGTGTCGATTCGCGACCGTGATGCCAATCGCGTTCCGGTGGGCGACCCGTGGGACGGGCGCAGTCTGGAATGGGCCACGCCCTCGCCCGTACCGGAATACAATTTTCCCGTCCTCCCGGTCATCAGTGATCGCGATGCATTCACCGTCGCCAAGGCCTGCGGCAAGGCCTATCAGAGACCGGATGAATACGTGGACATCACGATGCCGCGCAACGCGGCTTACGGCCCTCTCCTTGGCATGTTCGGATTTGCCGTGGCGTTCGGTCTGGTCTGGTACATCTGGTGGCTGGTGATTGTCGCCACGCTGGGCGTGTTCGGGACCATGATCGTGCGCGGATATGCCCGCGACATCGCCCGGACGATTCCCGCCGAGGAGGTTCGACGGAAACATTCCCGGTGGCTCGAAAAAGTGCAACTCGTCCGTGCCGTGTCGCGTGACGAGGAAAGCCGGCCAGCCAACAAGGGACTTGCGGATCCCGCCGCAAGCGGGACATCGTCATGAAACTGGAGCAATTCAAATATCCCGGCATCAACCTGGGGAGTGCGCACCCCGAGGCACACAATGCTGCACAAAGTACGGTGTTCGGTTTCTGGGTGTTCCTGATGAGCGATGCCATCCTGTTCGGGTTGGTGTTTGCTTCATATGTCGCCTCGGTCCACGCGACCGCCGGCGGCCCGGGACCACGCGACCTTTACGACCTCAAGAGCGTGTTCATCGAAACCCTGCTGCTGCTCGCGAGCAGTTTCACGTTCGGCATGGCTTCGCTGGCCATGAAATACCGGCACGACACGTCGGCGCTGATTGGCTGGTTGGTTTTGACGCTGCTGCTGGGAGCGACCTTTCTGGGTTTCGAAGTCCATGATTTCCTGTCGATGATCGACAAGGGCGGCGCGCCAAGCCGCAGCGGATTCACCTCCGCGTTCTTTGACCTGGTGCCATTGCACGGCCTGCATGTCACCGGCGGCTGCATCTGGATGCTGTGTCTTTTCGGCCAGCTTGCACGTTACGGCATGGACACCCGGACCAAACTCGGTTTTCTGCGCCTGGCGCTGTTCTGGCATTTTCTGGACATCGTCTGGATCGCCATCTTCAGCGTGGTCTATGTGGGAGGACTGGCATGAATGAATCGGCACGCGACGATCAGAGCCGTATCGATCTCGAGCAGGAGGAACGCCGCGAGTTCCGTTCCTACGTTTGGGGCGTGTGCCTTGCCCTGCTGCTGACGGTCGTGCCGTTTGCTCTCGTGCATTGGCACCTCATGGCGCGTCAGGCAATGCTCATCACGATCGGCGTCTTCGCACTGGTGCAGATGGCCGTCCATTTCCGGTTTTTCCTGCACATCGGGTTTCAACGCAAACGCGAAGATCTGCAATTGATCCTGTTTTCGGCGTTGCTGCTGATCATCATGGTCGCCGGGACGCTTTGGATCATGGGCAACCTCTCCCTGCGCATGGCGTTGCCGGGATGAGTCCCACGAACAACCGATGCACGTGCGCCGCCGCGCGACGCGCGCTGGACCGTGCGTTTTACGAAATGCTCTGGTGCAGTTTGCTGACCCATGTGGATGCAGCCGCGGATGCGGCCGAGATCCGCCAGTCCACCGACGAATTGGCGCGACTGCTCGTCATATACGCGTGACCCGCGCGCTCGATACGATGCGCGCGCAACGGGTTCCGCCCTTTTGCCGAGTCCGGCATGACGCAATGGCGATTACGGCACCGGTGCCCTTCCCCTGCGTTCACCTTCTGGACAACGACACATTCCGGCGGCACCGTATACTGGACATCACATCGGCCGTGATGAACATGCATGCCGACGTATCGGCTCCAGGAGAGGTGCGGAATGGTCTTTGAAATGCAACCGGGTGCCCTTTGCAACCGGCGGCTGCGCTACCCGCCAACCACATCGACAAAGTGCACATGAGTACTCGTGACACCTTCGATCGCGCATTGCGTGACCTGCGCATCTCGGTGACCGATCGATGCAACTTTCGCTGTACCTACTGCATGCCACGTGAACGTTTCGGAGCGGATCACGCCTTTCTCCCCCGCGCCGCCCTGCTCGACTTTGACGAAATCACCCGGCTGACGCGTTTGTTTGCCGCCCTGGGTGTGCGCAAGTTGCGCTTGACTGGCGGCGAGCCGCTGTTGCGTCGCGACCTGGAGAAACTGATCGAAAAACTGGTCGTGATTCCCGGGATCGAAGACATCAGCCTGACCACCAACGGTTCGTTGCTGAGTCCGCAAAAAGCACGTGCACTGCATGCGGCGGGCCTGCATCGAATCACGGTCAGTCTGGACGCGCTGGATGACGACACCTTTCAAGCCATCAACAGCGTGGGCTTTGCGGCGGCTCGCGTTCTGGACGGCATCCGGCACGCCACCGAGGCCGGATTGACGCCGCTGAAAGTCAACATGGTCGTCCAGCGTGGCGCCAATGACCATGCCATCGAAGCGATGGCCGACCATTTTCGCGGCAGTGGGCACATCCTGCGTTTCATCGAATTCATGGATGTCGGCAACACCAATGGCTGGCGCATGGATTCGGTGGTTCCCGCCGATCAGATCGTGGCACGTATCCATGCGCATTGGCCGCTCGAACCTGTCGCGCCCAATTACCCGGGTGAGGTGGCGCGGCGTTGGCGATACCGTGACGGCGCCGGCGAGATCGGCGTCATCGCTTCGGTGACGCGGCCGTTCTGTCGAGGTTGCACGCGCGCGCGCCTGTCAGCCGAGGGGAAGCTTTATACATGTCTTTTTGCAGGTGCCGGCACGGATCTGCGCGCCTTGTTGCGTGAAGGCCGTGACGACGCGGCCATCATCGAAAAGTTGACCGCCACGTGGCGCGGCCGCGTCGACCGCTATTCCGAGTTGCGCAGCGAGGCCACCACCCCGCACGATAAAATCGAAATGTCGTATATCGGAGGTTGACCTTGGCCGAATCCGGACACAACACGTATTTCCACATGGCCGACGTGGGATCCAAACGCATCACGGCACGCCGTGCGGTGGCCGTGGGCGAATTTCTTCCGGGCACCGCATTTGCCGCTGTCGCGGAACGCAGACTGCCCAAGGGCGATGCGCTGATGCTTGCCGAGGTGGCCGGATTGCAAGGCGTCAAGACGGCGGCGCAACTGATGCCGATGTGCCACCCTTTGCCGATCGAACACATCGATGTGGACTGCCTGCTCGTGCCTGATCGAAACGCGATTCGCGTCTATTGCGAGGTAGCCACGCATGCGCGCACCGGTGTGGAAATGGAGGCATTGGCGGGGGTCAATGCCGCGCTGCTGACCTTGTACGATCTGACCAAACCGGTGGAGCCTGCGCTGGCAATCAGCCATATTCACCTGCTTTTCAAGGAAGGCGGAAAGAAGGGGTTGTGGTTGCACCCCGACGGCATGAGTGAAGCGGAAACCGCACGCTATCGTCCACGCGGCGTATCCACGCTTGATGCCGTGAAAGCCGCGGTCGTGACCTTGTCCGACCGCGCCAGCCGAGGTGATTATCCCGACCGCGCGGGCCCCGTTCTGGTGCAGCGCCTCCGGGCGCTGGGCGCCGAGGTGGGACCGGCAACCCTGCTTCCCGACGACCCTGATCGACTCGAGGCCGCATTACGCGACCTTGCAACCAATGGCACACGTTTGGCCATCACCACGGGCGGAACGGGCCCCGGACCGCGTGATCGCACACCCGACGCTTTGGCACGGATGGCCGACCGTCGCCTGCCCGGTCTGGGCGAAATGTTCCGCAGCGAAAGCAGCCAGCACACGCCGCTGGCCTGGTTGAGCAACGCCGAAGTGGTGGTGATCGGTCGCATGCTGGTCATCGCCCTCCCCGGCAGTCCCCGGGCGGTCGCCCAGGGCATGGATATTCTGGCCCCGGTTCTGGCCCATGCGTTGAAAATGGTGGATCCCGTCGAAACCACCTGACGCGCACGGCGGTCGCAATGGTGCGCAACAAACGCAATGCCGGAATGCTCCGGACAGGCGTTCCGCTATGATGGCGGTGTCATCCCCGGCACATGGCACCGCGCATGCAAGCGCTGTCTCGCAAGTCGAGCTCGTCTCTGGCTACCTTGTCACCGGCTTATTTCAGCATGGTGATGGCCACCGGCATCATCTCCATCGGCGCTCACCGTCTGGGTTTTGACGGACTCGCGCTGGCCCTGTTCATCGTCAATATCGGCATCTACCTGATTTTGTGGGTGCTGTACGGGATGCGGTTGTGGCAATATCCGCGCCGGTTTTTCGCGGACCTGACCGACCATCTGGAAGGCGCGGGCTTTTTCACCATCGTCGCCGCCACTGCGATCGTCGGCAGCCAATGCCTGCTTGTGGTTGACTGGCTTGGCGTGGCGATCGCCCTGTTGCTGGTGGCGATGGTGTTGTGGCTGGCATTGACCTACACGATCTTCACGGCGTTCACGGTCAAGAAAAACAAACCGCGCCTGGACAAGGGCATCAACGGCGGCTGGCTGCTGGCCGTGGTGGCAACCCAGGCGGTGGCCTCGCTGAGTGCGATGGTGGCTGGCCATGCGGGGCATCACTACGCGCTCGAGCTCAACTTCGTCACCCTGTCGATGTGGCTTTTCGGCGGCATGCTCTACATCTGGATGATGTCGCTGATTTTTTACCGTTACACGTTTTTCGTGTTGTCGCCGGGAGACTTGTCGCCACCGTACTGGATCAACATGGGTGCCATGGCCATCTCCACCTTGGTAGGCGCGTTGCTCGGTGCCAATGCCACTCATGCCCCGGTGCTGCACGAACTGCTTCCGTTCATCAAGGGATTCACGGTGTTCTACTGGGCCACGGGTACCTGGTGGATTCCGATGTTGATCGTCCTGGGATTCTGGCGCCATGTCTGCAAGCGCTACCCGTTGCGCTACGAGCCGCTGTACTGGGGGTCGGTGTTCCCTGTGGGCATGTATGCCACCAGCACCCATGAAATGGCAAAACTTCTGGACGCCCATTTCCTGTATCCCCTGACATACCTGATGTTCGCGGCGGCACTGCTGGCCTGGGCGGCACTGTTGTCGGGGCAAATGCATTCGATTTGGAGAAGTACGCACTCCTGACTCGATGCGGAATTCACCCTTTGCATTTCCGTTGCGAGAAGACGAAACTGGATTGCGTCGACTGCAAATGGAATAGGTGCCATGGGACAGTTCCTTGAACGTCTTCGCTATTTCCGCCGGCCGCGCACCCCCTACTCCAATGGTTGGGGCGAGGTTCGGATCGAGGCCCGGCAGTGGGAGGACGGCTACCGCAACCGCTGGTCCCACGACAAAGTCGTGCGGTCGACACACGGGGTGAATTGCACCGGTTCGTGCAGTTGGAGAATCCACGTCAAGCAAGGCGTGGTGGCATGGGAAACCCAACAGACGGACTATCCGCGCACGCCGCCCGACGTACCCAATCACGAGCCCCGCGGCTGTTCCCGCGGCGCGTCCTACTCGTGGTACCTGTACAGCGCCAACCGGCTCAAATACCCGATGGTCCGGGGACGCCTGCTGGAACACTGGCGCCAACTGCGCAAAACCATGGAACCGGTGGAAGCGTGGGCGGCACTGATGGCCGATCCGGACAAAAAGGATTACAAGGCGGCGCGCGGTCTGGGTGGATTCGTGCGGGCCGAATGGGACGAAGCGCTGGAGATCGCAGCAGCGTCCAACGTCCATACCATCAAGACATACGGCCCCGACCGCGTGGCCGGATTCACGCCGATCCCCGCCATGTCGATGATCTCCTATGCCTCGGGCACGCGCTACCTGAGCATGATCGGCGGCACGATTCTGTCGTTCTACGACTGGTATTGCGACCTGCCAGCGGCCAGCCCGCAGACCTGGGGCGAGCAGACCGACGTGCCCGAGTCGGCCGACTGGTACCAGTCGGGCTACATCATCGCCTGGGGTTCCAACGTGCCGCAAACACGCACCCCCGATGCGCACTTTTTCGCCGAGGCGCGCTACAACGGCACTCAAATCGCGGCTGTCAGTCCCGATTATTCGGAAGTGTCCAAGTTCGCCGACATCTGGCTGCATCCCAAGCAAGGGACCGATTGCGCCATGGCCATGGCCATGGGCCACGTGATCCTGCGCGAATTCTTCATCGACAAACAGGTCGACTATTTCCAGGACTATTGCCGGCGCTTCACCGATCTGCCCATGCTGGTGACACTGCGTCGCAATGGAGCGCGCTGGACGGCGGATCGCTGCTTGCGCGCCAGTGATTTCGACGACGCCCTGGGGACGCCCGAGCACGGCGACTGGAAAACGGTCGCCTTCGACGATCAGGGGCGGCCGGTGGCGCCGTGCAGTTCGCTGGGTTTCCGGTGGGCCGGCAAGGACAGCCCCGACCGCAAGAAGTGGAACCTGGGACAGAAGGATCACAGCGGCCGTGACTTGACGTTGTCACTGACCGAAATCGAACGCCGGGACGACGTTCTGGAAGTCGCGTTTCCGTACTTCGGCGGCGTCGTCAACGAGCACTTCACGCCCAACGGCGAACAAGACGTGTTGACGCGCAACGTGCCCGTTCGTCGCGTGGCCACGACCGACGGCGAAGTTGCCGTGGCCACCGTTTTCGATCTGATGTGCGCCCACTACGGCATCGATCGCGGGCTGGGCGGCGAAAGTGCACAAAACTACGAAGACAATGTTCCCTACACCCCGGCCTGGCAGGAAGTGATCACCGGCGCACCCGCCTCGCAGGTGATCGAGGTGGCGCGCGGATTTGCACACAACGCCGAAAAAACCCGGGGCCGTTCGATGGTCATCATCGGTTCCGGAATGAATCACTGGTACCACCAGGATGTCAGTTATCGGGCCATCATCAACATGCTCATGCTGTGCGGCACTGTCGGCCAGTGCGGGGGCGGCTGGACTCACTACACCGGACAGGAATGCATTCGTCCGGAAGTCGGCTGGGCCACCCTGGCCTTCGGGCTGGACTGGCAGCGCCCGCCGCGCCACATGGCCGGTACCGACTATTTTTACCTGCATTCGGACCAGTGGCGCTACGAGACGCTCAAGCCCGGTGATCTGCTGTCACCGCTGGCCGACCGCGCACGCCAGTCCGGCTGCATGGTCGATTGCAGCATCCGCGCACAACGCATGGGGTGGCTGCCGTCGGCGCCGCAATTGGGGCGCAACCCGCTGGAGGTGGCACGCGAGGCCCAGGCCAGTGACGATCCGGTCAGGCACGTCGCCGACCGCATCGCTTCGGGCGAGCTGTCGATGGCTTGCGAAGATCCGGACAACCCCGACAATTTCCCCCGCAACCTGTTCGTGTGGCGCTCCAATCTGCTGGGCTCGTCCGGCAAGGGTCACGAGTATTTCCTGCGTCATTTCCTGGGCACGCAAAACGGCCTTCAAGGCAAGGATCTGGGAGAGGAAGGCGCCGAAAAACCGGAAGAACTGGTCTGGCGCGACGAGGCGGCCGAGGGCAAGCTCGATCTGGTGGTCACCCTGGACTTTCGCATGTCCACCACCGCGCTCTACTCGGACGTGGTGCTGCCCGCAGCATCCTGGTACGAAAAGAACGACTTGTCGACGACCGACATGCACACCTTCATCCACCCGTTTTCGGTTGCGGTCGATCCGGTATACAAATCCAGAAACGACTGGGAAATCTTCAAGTCCATCGCCAAAAAGTTTTCCGAGCTTGCCGAAGGACACCTGGGCGTTGAAAAGGACGTCGTGCTCACGCCGATCATGCACGACACGCCCGGTGAAATGGCCCAGGCATTCGAAGCGCGCGACTGGAAAAAAGGAGAATGCGCCTTCGAACCCGGTGTGACAGCGCCCAACATCAACTTTGTCGAACGCGACTATACCGCCGTGCACGCACGCTATACCGCGCTGGGCCCCATGCTGGACAGCCATGGCGAAGGCGCAAAAGGGCTCGAATGGGACATGAAACCCGTGGTCGAGGCGCTGGGCGAACTCAACCGCAAGGTGGAAGACGGCCCGGCCAAAGGGCGCCCGCGCATCGAGTCGGATATCGACGCCGCCGAAACGGTGTTGATGATTTCCCCGGAAACCAATGGCGAGTCCGCGGTGCGCGGCTGGAAGGCACTGAGCGAGTTCACGGGGCTGGAGCACACCCATCTGTCCGCCGATCGCGCAGGCCAGAAAATCCGTTTCCGCGACCTGCAGGCACAACCACGCAAAGTGATCACCTCGCCGATCTGGTCCGGCGTGCAAAGCGACGAGATCAGCTACAACGGCAGCTATCTCAACATCCACGAGCTGATCCCGTGGCGAACGCTGAGCGGCCGCCAGCATTTCTACCTCGACCATCCGTGGATCCGCGATTACGGCGAAGCCCTTGCCCTGTACCGTCCGCCAGTGGACACCCGCACCATCCACAAGGTCGCGGGCAAGAAGTCCAACGGACACAAGGAAATCTTCCTCAACTTCATCACCCCGCACCAGAAATGGGGAATCCACAGCACCTATACCGACAATCTCATCATGCTGACGTTGTCGCGCGGCGGTCCCATCGTGTGGATGTCCGAGGTGGATGCGAAAAAGGCCGGCATCGAAGACAACGACTGGATCGAGTGCTTCAATGCCAACGGCGCCCTGACCGCACGCGCTGTGGTCAGCCAGCGCGTCAACGAGGGCATGTGCATGATGTATCACGCGCAGGAGAAGATCGTGAACGTGCCGGGTTCGGAAATCACCGGCCAGCGTGGCGGCATCCACAATTCGGTAACCCGCATCGTGGTCAAGCCCACGCAGATGATCGGCGGCTGCGCGCAATTGTCGTGGAGTTTCAACTATTACGGGCCGGTCGGATCGGACCGCGACAACTTCGTGATCGTGCGCAAGATGGAAAAAATCGACTGGATGGACCGCGTCCAGCGTGAAGCGCGCGAAGACGAGCTGGACATGCAATTCGTGGAGGCGCAGTCATGAAGGTTCGGGCGCAAGTCGCCATGGTTCTCAACCTGGACAAGTGCATCGGGTGCCACACCTGCTCGGTGACGTGCAAAAACGTGTGGACCTCGCGCAAGGGCATGGAATACGCCTGGTTCAACAACGTCGAAACCAAGCCGGGCATCGGCTATCCCAAGGACTGGGAAAACCAGGACCGCTGGCACGGCGGCTGGACGCGCAAGAAAAACGGCAAACTGGTGCCCAGACAAGGCAGCAGGTTGCGGGTGTTGTCGCGCATTTTCGCCAACCCCTACATGCCCGCCATCGACGATTACTACGAACCATTCACGTTCGACTACGAAAACCTTCAAACCGCTCCGGAGCTGCCCACCGCGCCGGTCGCCCGCCCGATTTCCCTGGTATCGGGACGCACCATGGAAAAGGTCGAATGGGGGCCGAACTGGGAGGAAATTCTCGGCGGCGAATTCGAAAAGCGGAGCAAGGACTACAACTTCGAGGCCGTGCAGAAAGACATCTACGGGCAGTTCGAAAACACCTTCATGATGTACCTGCCACGTCTGTGCGAGCACTGTCTCAATCCGACCTGCGTGGCATCGTGCCCGTCCGGCTCGATCTACAAGCGCGAAGAAGACGGCATCGTGCTCATCGATCAGGACAAGTGTCGCGGCTGGCGCATGTGCGTGTCCGGATGTCCGTACAAGAAAATCTATTACAACTGGGTGTCCGGCAAGGCGGAAAAGTGCACGTTCTGTTATCCACGCATCGAAGCTGGTCTGCCCACCGTGTGCTCGGAAACCTGCGTGGGTCGCATCCGCTACCTCGGCGTGATCCTCTATGACGCCGATCGCATTGAAGAAGCGGCGGCCACGGAGGACACCAAAGATCTGTACGAGGCCCAACTGGACGTGTTTCTCGACCCGCATGATCCCGATGTCCGGAAACAGGCGTTGGCCGACGGCGTGCCTGCCGAGTGGGTGGAAGGTGCCAAGCGCTCGCCGGTGTACAAGATGGCCGTGGACTGGAAGATCGCCTTCCCGCTGCACCCCGAATACCGCACGCTGCCCATGGTGTGGTACGTGCCACCGCTGTCACCGATCACCTCGCACGCCAACGCCGGTGAAATCGAAAGCACCAGCCACGGCCTGCCCGACGTCAAGTCGCTGCGCATCCCGGTGCGTTATCTCGCCAATCTGCTGACGGCCGGCCACGAAGCACCCATCACCAGCGCACTCGAGCGCCTTATGGCCATGCGTGCCTGGTTTCGCGCCCGACAACTCAAGCAACCGGCACATCCGCAATTGCTCACCAGTGTGGGTCTGGACGAAGCAACCGCCAGCGAGATGCACCGGTACCTGGCCATCGCCAACTACGAGGATCGGTTCGTCATCCCCACGGCGCATCGCGAGGAAGCCCACGATGCCTACAAGATTCGGGGCGGCTGCGGTTTCACTTTCGGCAACGGCTGCGACGGCATCGATGCCAAGGCCGGCCTGTTCGGCGGCAAGATGGGACGGCGCAAGATGATCCCCATCCGCAAACTGGACGATGCATCGTAGAGGCCGGCATGTTTCGCAAACCCACGCTACTGCTGCGCGCCCTGTCCGCCCTGCTGACCTACCCCGACGAGGAACTGCGCGCCGCACTGCCGGAAATCAGCGCGGCCGTTCACGCCGGTCGCGGCATAAAACCCAAGCACAAGCGTGCTTTGCAGGCGCTCATCGACGACATTGACGCGCGTGACGCACTGGATGCCCAGGGCCGCTATGTGGATCTGTTCGATCGCGGCCGGCGCACCTCGTTGAACCTTTTCGAACATGTGCATGGCGATGGTCGTGATCGCGGGCCGGCCATGCTGGAGCTGCGTGAGCGCTACCGGAGCGGCGGCCTGGAACAATCCGGCAACGAGCTGCCCGATCACCTGCCCGTATTGCTGGAATATCTGAGCTGCCAGAGCAATGCGGTGATCCGCGACACCATCGCCGAAGTCGCGCGTATCGTGCGCCAGATCGGCAACACGCTGGTCAAACGCCACAGTCCTTATGCCGCCGTGATGGACGCCGTGCTGGCGCTCGGCCACGAAAAGGGCCTGGACAAAGACGCCCCGGTGCCGCCGGCGGACGACTTTGATCGCACCTGGGAGGAGCGTCCGGCGTTCGCGCCTCCCGAACCCCGTCGCGCCGATTCCACCCGGCGCCCCGCCCCATCGAGGCGGCAGTGACCTTTTGGACATTCCATCATGACCATTCCAGCGCAACTCGATTATTTTCTGTTTGAAATCTACCCGTACATTTGTCTCTCGGTGCTGTTTCTGGGCAGCCTGGTGCGCTTCGACCGCGAGCCGTATTCGTGGAAAAGCGACTCCTCGCAAACGCTGCGCACGCAACTGTTGCGCACGGGGTCGAACCTGTTCCATTACGGTGTGCTGATCGTCATCCTCGGACATTTCGTCGGGTTTCTGATACCCGAGTCACTGGTGCTGTGGCTGATGAGTCCGACGCAACACATGTTGCTCGCCATGATCGTCGGCGGTCTGGCCGGGATCGTCGCCATCATCGGTGCGTCGGTACTGGTTTATCGACGACTGCATTATCGTCGCGTGCGTGGCAACAGCCGCAAATGGGACATCGCCATCATCATCATGTTGTGGTGCCAACTGGCATTGGGCATTGCGACGGTACCCATTTCGGCACAGCACCTGGACGGCGCCGAGTTCGAACGCCTGGTCAGGTATGTGCAGTCGATCGTGTATTTCCAGGGCGGCGGCGCGGCGCTGCTGCACGGCATCTCCTGGGTCTACAAGACTCACATCCTGCTGGGCTTCACGATCTTCCTGGTGTCGCCTTTTACCCGCATGGTACATATCTGGAGTGGTGTCGGCTCCATCGCCTATCTGTTTCGTCCGTACCAGTTGGTACGCAAAAACACCCGTTCCGCGAATCCGATGAAATGAAAGTCAATGCAATTCCGGTCGATCCTTCCGATTGGCCGTCGCCCGAATATGCGGCCGCGCACGAGTTGCTGCGTCAACGCGCGGTGGCCTTGAACCTGCTTCGTGACAACGCGGACGAGGAAACCGTCGAGCAAGCCGTCGAGCAGGTATTGCAGCAAGAAGTCGACGTGCCCGAGCCGACGCCGGAGGAATGCCGTCGCTGGTACGAGGCGCACCCGGAGCACTACCGCAACGGTGAGCTGGTGCATGCACGCCACATCCTGTTCCAGATCACCCCGGGCACGCCGGTCGGACCCGTGCGCTCGGTGGCCGAAGCCATGCTCAACGAGATTCGCCAGAACCCGGACGTTTTTGCCGAGCGTGCACGCGACAAGTCCAACTGTCCTTCCGGCAGTCAGGGTGGCCAACTGGGACAACTGGCGCGCGGCAGCACCGTGCCGGAATTCGAGAAGGCCGTGTTCGACGACGAAGACAAGACTGTCGGCATCCTGCCGGAACTGGTGCGCAGCCGGCACGGTTTTCACATCGTGGCCGTCGACCAGCGTATTCCCGGAGAGCAATTGCCTTTCGACGCCGTGTCGAGCAAAGTGGCCGACGAACTCAGAAGCGCGGCCGAGCAGCGAGCCATTGCGCAATATGTCACCTTGCTGGCCGGCGATGCCGATCTGGAAGGGGTGACGTTGCACGCGGCAGCGTCCCCGTTGGTGCAATAGGTCCGTTCCGACACGATCAACCCGGCCGGATCACACCACCCGTCCGCCGGGCGGCCATGGCGGTGCGCCGGGCGGCGGCGCAAAATCTTCGCGCCGGCCGCGGCATACCCAGCCCTCCGGCAACGCAGTTGATTGATCGAACACGGCGCCCGCGTCGAGCACGCCTTCGGCTGCCAGACGGTCCGCGGTGGCGTAGATGAGATCCTCTTCCTTGGGGTTGTGCATGTCCAGCAGCCTGATCAGTTTGCGGCAAGGGTTGCGCCATGCCGATGCCGCGTCGGAGTCGTCACTGCAAGCCGACTGCAAGGTGTCCATCAACGTCCACATCTGCGCGTGCTCGACATGCATGATGTAAATCGGCATCTCCAGCCCGGTGGCGGCAATGGGATCGAACAGCACATCTTCTTCAAGCCGTATGTGCACGCGCAGCATGGTCAGTGCTTCGTGCAACGCTGCAACATCGCCGTCGCCGGCAAGCATCTGCTTGATGGCGGCGTCGATGTGCCGATGCTGACATATCAAATATTGTCCCGGATTTTCGTTCATGCTTCGCTCCCCGAAATGGCGTGTTCGGTGCGTGGCGAATCACTCGCCATCACGCGGCCAGCAACGAACCGCTTCGCTTGGCCAATGCACCATGGGCGCTTCGGGCGACGGTCGATCCGAGGGCCACGGTACCCACAGTCGCGAGCGACCGCAACGCAGACCGAGTTGATGCCCATGGACACCGACCTGACGCACTTCCAGCGTCGTGCGGACGGCATCGCGAGGCGCCGAAGCCGCTTCGTGCACACGGATCGCTTGCGGTGCGATACTCCAGTCCACCTGCGTACCGTCGGCGAGTCGGGTGTCAACCGGCAGCACCAGGTCGGTTCCGGTCCAGTGCAAGCGCCGACGACATGATCCGGGCACGCTTTCCACATGTCCACGATACACGTTGCGGTGCCCCAGCAGCCGTGCAACCGCGCCGCTGACCGGTGCGGCGTGAACAGCGGCGGGCGTGCCCACCTGGACCACACGGCGCCGGTGCATGATCACCAGTCGATCGGCCACGGCGGCAAGCGCCGGATCATGGCTGACGGCCAGTGCGGGGATGCCCGCCTGATGGACTTCGGCAATCAGCTCGGCAATCACGTCTTCACGCGTCGCCGGGTCCAGCGCGGAGGTCGGCTCATCCAGCAACAGCAACGTCGGTTGTCGCGCGAGCGCGCGAGCCAAGGCCACGCGTTGCTGCTGACCACCGGACAGTTGTGCCGGACGACGTTCGGCCATCTCGGTCAGGCGCACGCGTTGCAACCAGCGCATCGCTTGTTCGCGGCGATGACGCCCGCGCAACCCAAAAGCCACGTTGCGCCACGCACTGAGGTGGGGAAACAGGCCATGCCCCTGGGGAAGATAGCCGACGGTTCGTGATTGCGCCGGCAGTCCGTCGAACGGGGTGCCGCACGCCGGAATCAGACCGGCAATGGCACGCAACAACAGCGACTTGCCTTCGCCGCTGGCGCCCAGCAACAACGTGAAACCGTCGACGTCGAAACGAGCGTCGAGCCGGATCGGCTGCTCGATGGCGTAGTCGATGCGCATCAGACAAGCCGCTTGCGCACGGCCAGGCCCAATGCCAGCGGCAAAGGCAGCGCAACCAGGAAGAAAACCCAGAGCAACGGATAGACGGCGCCCAGCCCGACGTTCTGCAGGTTGACCCAGAGCTTCACCGGAATACCGTGCGGATAATAGGCCACGATCAGGACCACGCCGAATTCGCCCAGCGCCCGCACCCAAGCCAGTGCGACGGCCGCGGCCAGACCCAGACGCGCCAGCGGCAAGCTGACATGAAAGAAGCTGCGCGCGGGCGAATGGCCCAGTGTCAGCGCGATTTGCTCAAGCTCGCGCGGTACGCTTTCAAACGCGGCGCGCGCGGCGATCACGTAATACGGCAACGCCGCGTAGAACTGAGCCATCACGAACGCCGACGGTGAATTGGTCAGCAACACCCCGGCCCGCTCCAGCAGGCTGCCGGCGGCGCCGTACGGACCGTAAACCGTGGTCAGCAGCAACCCCATTGCCAGAGGTGGTGTCAGCAACGCCAGCAACAGCAAGGTGTCGATGATCCATTGACCGCGCATGCGATGGCGCGCCAGCCACCACGCCAATGGCGTGCCCAGACCGATGATCGGCAGCAAAGCCAGAAGACTGTAGCCGAGCGACACGGCAACGGCGCCGCCGTCGCCGACGACGAAGCCGAAATGCCGCCAGTCGGTGGCCAGCAGCAGGCCGACAAAAGGCACCGCCAGCAACAACAACGCCAGAGCACCGGCCCATGCCGACAGGTGCATGCGCGGGATGATCGTCATGCGACGGGTTGTCGTCACGGATTGCCTCCGTGTGGCGGATCGTAGCCGTGTTTTCGCAACATGGCCTGTGCTTGCTTGCTTTGCAGAAAATGTACAAACTTCCGGCCGAGTGCCGGCTTTCTTGCATTTTTCAGGATCGCCGCATAAAAAACCAGCGGTTGCGCATGTCGCTGCTTGCCGTTTTTCAGGGTGAAGCCGGCTTTGGCGTACCAGCGCTTCTGCATGGACGGATGCGCGAGATCGATCTGTCGGGGCAATCTGATCGTGGGCAGATGGTGCGAATGCGCCGCACTCGCGTAGCCGATGGCCGCGTCGATCTGCCCGGCTTCCAGTCGCGACATCAGCGAGCTTTCGGCGAATATCTGGCGATGGTTCTGCAGCTTGCCGGCAACGTCGCGCAACAGGTGCGGCTGGTCGTAGTAACGCGCCGCCAATTGCAGCGTGAGCAGTGCATTGGCACCCTGCGGATCAACGGCCGGATCGGTGCGACCCAGACGCAGACCTGGTTCACGCAGCACGTCGTACCAGGCTTTGTGTCCTGCGGCGGCGGCGGAAAAATCGGAGGCGAAACGGCTTTCGGGACTGTAAATCACCACCATGCGCGTACTGGCCACTGGCACCGCCTGCGTCACCAGGCCGGCTTTTTTCAACACCTTGATCGGCCCGGGCGTAATGGCGATGAAAACATCAGCCTGCATCTGACGTCCGGCCAGCAACCTCGCCAGCGCGAACGAGCCCTGCCCCACCCCCTGGTACTGCGCATGCTGCAACTGCGCGAAGGCCGGCCCAAGTGCTCCGTCCATGACCGCGCCCATCGATCCGGCGTAGGCCACACGCAAAACCGGTGTCTCCCCGGCCTGTGCAGTCACGGCGAACAACAGCAGCAGCGGCACCATCCAGCGCGACAATTGCGACATCAACCGGTGATTCATGGATTCCGATCCGCCTTTTCGAGGCGTTTGCGGGCACTGTCGCGTACATCGACATCGAACAGGATTTGCAACGTCGCGTCGCGGTTCGGCACCGGCATGGTCCACGACAAGCCGGCGCGGCTCGGCAGACGTGACGCCAGGGCATGCACTTCCGATTCGGGCAGCGTCACGCACCAGCCAACGGGATCACGACGCCAGTCGAACCGGTCGGCCAATACCACGCGTTGCCGTTCCACCCGACCATCGGGCCAGTGCGTTTCATTTAGTGCAGTACCGCCCGCCAGAAGAAGCGCCAGTTCCGATTCGTCGATGCGCACACGCAACGACTGCTTTTGTTGCTGCACTCTCATGCGCCGACCTCCCTCCAAAGTGCTTCGGTGTTGCAATCGGTCAACTGTGGCGACTCCTGCGATGGCAAGTCGACGTCCACGCAGCCGACCATCTTCTGAAGCGCGCGCAGCGAACGCCGTCGCGGTTCGGTTTCGTGCATCAGGGTATCCAGATGACGCCGGCAATCCGCATCCAGGCGCAACCGCATCGGCAGCACATGACCCGTGTAACGCAGACATGATGCCGTGCGATTGCTTGTGCGAAGGCGTCGCAACAATGCGCCCGACAACAGTGGCATGTCCACGGGAATCACCAGCAACCACACGTCCTCTTCCAGCTCCGCGGCCACGCCGGCCAAACCACCCACGGGACCCGCTCGTGGCAGCGCGTCGGCGATGCCGTCATAGTCGGGGCAATAACCGCTGACGCGTGCCTCATCCACGCCTGCGATGCGCAGCACGGCAAGCTGATGTTCGATCAACGGCCGCCCGTTCCAGGGCAGCATGGCCTTGTCGCGGCCCATGCGCGTGGACCGCCCACCGGCCAGAACAATGCCGATCGATCGCAACACGTCAGCCCGCGCGGCCATGTCCGGTTTCCGCTTGTTGCTGCCCGCGCTCGGCCTCGCGCTGTTGATCGCACAACGAACAACCTTCGCTCCAGGCACTGTCACCGTCGATGTAATGTTCCTGTTTCCAGATCGGCGCCTCGTGTTTGACGGCTTCGATCGCCAGCCGACAAGCACGAAAGGCCTCGTCCCGATGCGGCGTGCCCGCGGCAACCACGACGGCCGGATCACCGACATCGAGATGCCCTCTGGCGTGTGCGATGTAGAGCCTGAGCGGATCGCCGACATCCGCCAGCGCCTGCTCGCCGATGGTCTTGAAAATACGCAATGTCAGTGGTTCGAACAGATCGTAGGTGATGCCGACCACTTCGCGACCCAGATTGTGTTCGCGGACGCGGCCGACAAACGTGGCAATACCGCCGAAACGCGGGTTGCCGACAAAATCGATGGCCGCGGTCACATCCAGTTTCGCTTCGCGGATATCAACCACGGCAGCGTGAAACGCCTCCATCCTCAGCCCCCGCTTACCGGCGGCAATACGGCCAGTTCCGCGTTCGCCGGCACGCGGGAGGTGTCGTGCAACACTTCCTCGGTGGTGGCGAATGCCGAGCGTTGCACCAATCCGACACGCTTGCCGCCCGTGCACGTCTCGAGATGGGTCATCAGCAACCGTCGCAAGGTACCAATATCGCATTGCGGCGGAACGTCCAAGTCCACAAGATCATCCGGGACCATGTCGCGCAACGCGCCATAAAGCATCAAGCGGACTTTCATGCATCACTCCGGACGGGAGCCAGGCTTTCCAGGTGGCCGGGAGCGTAGACGTCCACCGGGTGTCCACGGTCGAGATCGGTCGTATCGGCGGCAGTGACGACCCATGCGTTCGCCTGGGCGAACGGTCGTATCCGGTAAGACTGTTGACCCGGCAGGATGTGGGCGACATATCGCCCTTCGCGATCAACCGAAACCGACGATTTGAGATGAAACCGCAAGGCCCGGTGTTGACTGTAAGCCTGCGCCAATGCCACTCGCAGAGGCTGTTCCGGCGCCATGCCCAGCATTCGGCGCAGAGCCGGTTCGACGAAAAACCGCAATCCGACGGCCACTGAAATCGGATTGCCGGGCAGGCCGAAGAAGAGCGTGCCGTCCGGAAGTTTCGCAAACAGAAGCGGCTTGCCCGGACGGATGGCCACTTTGTGAAAGAGTATCTCGGCACCAAGGCGTTGCAACGCTTTCGGCACGAAGTCGTACCGCCCCATCGACACGGCCCCGGTGGAAAGCACGATTCGCGCACCGGCGTCCTGCGCGCGTCCGAATGCCGACAGAAATGCCTCGACGTCGTCGCCGACCGTTTCGGCGTATACCAGCTCGGCGCCGGCCAGGGGGATCCGTTCGGCCAGGAACGGACCGTTGGAGTTGCGTATCTGCCCGGATCCGAGAACCTGCGCCGGATCATCCACGAGCTCGCGCCCCGTGCACAGGGCAGCGACACGCGGCCGCGCGGCAAGCGGAACGTGACTCACGCCGAGCGCCGCCAGAAGCATGAGATGTTGCGGCGTCAGGACGGTGCCGGAGGTGATCAGCGCATCACCGATTGCCACATCACTGCCCGCATGACGGACATTCTGGCCCTTGGCTACCTCACCCGACAGACGTACACGCGGCGGGTTCTGCAGTCGCTCGGTGCGCTCGACCGGTATCACGCGGTCCAGGCCACGGGGTACGCGCGCCCCGGTCATGATTTCCCAGGCGCCTTGCCCGGCTTGCACACTCTCGTCACCAGCCGCCTGTTCGCCCTCGATGAACCATTCGGTACCGACCGCCAATGGCTCCGTGCCGCCGCTCAACGCATAGCCGTCCATTGCCGAATTGTCGAACGGGGGCAAGGCGGACGGGCTGACAATGGATCCGCTCGCCACGCGACCGCGAGCGGTCGCCAGGGTGCAGGTTTCGACAGTCGGCGACGCCGTGACATCGAGAATGATCTGCAGCGCCCGGTCGGGGTCGAGCAATGGCGAATTCATGTGCGTTTCCCGCTTGCACGGCACACGCCCGCACGCCCGCAATGCGCTCCCGGCGTATCGAAATGTGCAGTGAGTTCATGCTCTGGCACGCAACATCCTCCGATGGGTCAAGATGCTGTTCAATTTACACCTTTGGATGGTTTGAACAAGTCGCCGCAGGTCCGGCATGTTCGCGCGAATGTCATCCCCAACCGCTGCCGCGGACCTTCATCACGCGGGATGGCCATAGTGCCCCGGAGCCCCCCGGCTCTGCTGCCCCGTGTACACTGACCTTCGGTCATCCGATGCTTCGCGCATGATGCTACTCGACAGTTTCGACGCTTTGTTGCAAGCCGCCAACGAGCAGCCCGAGGGCCAGCGTTTTCTGCTTGTTTTCGTCAGAATCGATCTTCCCGGCGGCGCCAACCCGACCCAGGTCGATCGTTTCAAGCAAGGCATGGGTGGCGCCCTGGTTCCGGTGCTTTACGCCGACAAGGGCTGCGCCGAAATCGAGAACTTCGAGAGCCTGGTGGCCGAAGCCGAGCAGACGGGCGAGCACCTCGGCAAGGGCATGGACACGCATTGGGACATGGTCATCGTCGGTTGTCTGGGGGGATACGGCGCGCGCGAACCAACGTCTCTCGAAGCCCAGTTGCCACTGGACGACATGGTGCGCACCATTCGCCGCGGAGGCTCCCTGATGCATCTGGCGGCTTTCGACCGCGACGGCACACCCGTTCAATTCACGTGAGAAAAACCGCGGAGCGACGGGAGTTGCCGTCGGCAAAACACGTTTCGTCAGCGCCACGTGCCTCTGGCGAAATGCTCGGCGAGTTCCCCGTGATCGGCCTGCGTCGGTGGCGGACTGGCAACGACGGCGACGATGGTGCGCACGTCGGCATGAATTCCGCGTGCCTCCCCGGCCCGGGCACGAAGCACTGCGCCGGGTCCCGCGTGTGCCAGCTCCTCGTCACCGGCGACCAGCGTCGCCTCGCCTTCGATGACCACCATGGTGAGGTCGCTTCCAGGATGGTGAACAGGGATGGCCTGGCCGGCCTCGAGTCCGACCACCTTCATGTCGCTGTACTCCGTGCGGTCCAGCGTGACCGGGGTGAAATGCTCGTCGCCGAACTGTGCCAGTGTGCGAATGGATTCGATCAACATGGGCGGCTCCATGACAGGTTGCGATGCGGCTGGCACAACCATGCGTCGGCGACACGACGTCGTCCATGATCAATATCAAAACGGGGCGACTGCGTCTTGCAGGGCTTTGCGACGACACAGCCACTGGCGATCAGGATCGCCGCATCATGGTTTTTTGCGGCGATCTCGAAAAAAACGGCGCAGCATCGCGCCCGACGCGTCGGCCAACAAACCGCCCTGCACCTCGATGTGATGATTATGTCGATCCGACAGCAGTGTGTCGAAAACACTCCCGGCGGCACCGGTTTTGGGATCGGTCGCGGCGTACACGACACGCGTGATTCTGGCGTGGATGAGCGCCATGGCGCACATCGAGCAGGGTTCCAGCGTGACGTACAGCGTGCTCGCTGGCGGCAGACGATGATTGCCCGCTCGGCGGCAGGCGGCCCGCAGTGCGACGATTTCGGCATGAGCCGTGGGGTCGCTCAGCGTGATGTTGCGGTTCCAGCCCTCACCGAGGACGTCGCCATCATGCATGATGACCGCACCGACCGGTACTTCATCCTCGACATCGCGGGCGTGCTCGGCCAGACGCAAGGCGCGGCGCATGCCGGCCATGTCGGTTGCATCAAAATCGGTGGCGTCGGATAAAGGCGACATATCGACTTGTACATCAATGACTTGCTTTTGATACTTCATGCAGGAGAAGCCTCTTGTCCCCGCTTCGATCATTGCAAGTTATTGATTTTGTTACTCCCATTCGATGGTGGCCGGGGGCTTGCCACTTATGTCATAAACAACACGAGATACATTACGTACCTCATTGATAATACGGTTGGATGTCTTGTCCAGAAAATCGTATGGCAGGTGCGCCCAGCGTGCGGTCATGAAATCGACGGTTTCCACGGCGCGCAACGCGATGACCCATTCGTAAGCGCGCGCGTCGCCCACCACCCCGACGGATTTGATCGGCAGAAACACGGCGAATGCCTGGCTCACGGTGTCGTAGAGGTCGGCGTTGCGCAGTTCCTCGATGAAAATGGCGTCGGCACGCGCCAGAATGTCCGCATACTCGGCCTTGATTTCGCCCAGGATGCGCACGCCCAGCCCCGGACCGGGGAACGGGTGGCGATAGACCATTTCGCGCGGCAACCCCAATTCCACACCGATGCGGCGCACTTCATCCTTGAACAGGTCGCGCAGCGGTTCCACCAATTTGAGCTTCATGTGCTCGGGCAAGCCGCCGACGTTGTGGTGACTTTTGATGACATGGGCCTTGCCGGTGGCACTGCCCGCCGATTCGATGACATCGGGGTAGATGGTGCCTTGTGCCAGCCACTGCACGTTGTCGCCGGTGCTGGCCAGCCTGGCGGCTTCCTCGTCGAATATGTCGATGAACAGGTTGCCGATGAGCTTGCGTTTGGCTTCGGGATCGGTGACGCCTTCCAATGCCTTGAAGTAGCGCTCGGACGCATTGATGCGTATGACCTTGACACCCATGTGTTCGGCCATGGTCGCCATGACCTGGTCGCCTTCCCGGAAACGCAACAGACCGGTGTCCACGAACACGCACACGAGACGCTTGCCGATGGCCTTGTGCAGGAGCGCCGCCACGACCGACGAATCCACGCCACCGGACAGGCCCAGCAACACGTGGTCGTCACCGACCTCTTCGCGCACGCGCGCCACCTGGTCGTCGATGATGTTGGCGCTGGTCCACAGGTTGCGGCAACCGCAGATATCGGACACGAACCGATTGAGGATGGCACTGCCCTGCACCGTATGCGTCACTTCGGGGTGAAACTGCACACCGAACCACGGTTTGGCCTTGTGCGTCATGGCGGCGATCGGCACCCGTTCGGTACGCGCCGTCACCACGAAATCGGGCGGTACTTCCTCGACGTGATCGCCATGACTCATCCACACGTCCAGCCTGGGCTGCGTGGTGGCGTGATCGTTCATGCCGGCGAAAAGCTCGGACTCGTTGACGATGTCCACTTCGGCATAACCATATTCATGCGCTTCGGCCGATGCCGTGCGCCCGCCCAGTTGCGCCGCCATGGTCTGCATGCCGTAGCAGATGCCGAGAATGGGCAATCCCGAATCGAAGACCGCCTGCGGCGCCTTGGGGGCGTCGTGCCGTGTGGTCGACTCGGGGCCGCCGGAAAGCACGATGCCGTTGGCGCCGAAGGCAGCGATCTCCGCCGGATCATGATCCCAGGCCCAGACCTCGCAATACACGCCCAGCTCGCGGATGCGGCGGGCAATGAGCTGTGTGTATTGCGCGCCGAAATCGATGATGAGGATCTTGTCGCTATGGATGTCTGCAGGCATGGGAATCGGCACTGGTGAATGGGGGAATGATTGCAGGTTTCCGGCACTCGAAGAAATTCGGGCGGAGACATTCGGGAATGCAAGGGTCCTCTTGCCTGTCCCGGCTCCCCATTCCCGACTCCCTGCCGTCAGGAATCCAGGCGGTAGTTGGGTGCTTCCTTGGTGATCTGGATGTCATGCGGATGCGCTTCGCGCAGGCCGGCGCCGGTGACGCGCACGAATTGGGCTTCGTGACGCATGTGATCGGTATCGGCCGCCCCGCAATAACCCATCGATGCGCGCAAACCGCCCATCATCTGATGAACGATGTTGCGCACCGGGCCTCGATACGGCACACGGCCTTCGATGCCTTCGGGCACCAGCTTGTCGGTATCGGTGTTGTCCTGGAAATAGCGGTCTTTGGACCCCTGTTGCATGGCAGCCAGTGAGCCCATGCCGCGATAGCTCTTGAACGAACGCCCCTGAAACAGCTCCACTTCGCCCGGTGATTCTTCGGTGCCGGCCAGCATGGAACCGAGCATCACGACCGAGGCACCGGCAGCGATGGCTTTGGCCATGTCGCCGGAGTAGCGAATACCACCGTCCGCGATCAGCGGAATGTCGTCCTTGAGCGCGCCCGCGACCATGTCGATGGCCGTGATTTGCGGCACACCGACGCCGGCGACCACACGGGTGGTACAGATGGATCCGGGACCGACGCCGACCTTGACCGCATCGGCGCCCGCGTCACGCAAGGCCAACGCGGCGTCGCCGGTGACGATGTTGCCGGCGATGACCTCGACGTGCGGAAAATGCTTCTTGACCCACGACACCCGATCCATGACGCCCTGGGAGTGGCCGTGTGCGGTGTCGACGACCAGCACGTCCACACCGGCCTCGACCAACGCTTCGATGCGCGCCTCGGTGCCACCGGCCACGCCGACGGCCGCGCCGACCAACAGGTGTTCGTGAGCATCCTTGGCCGCATACGGATTGTCGCTCGCTTTCTGGATATCCTTGACGGTGATCAGACCGCGAAGCTGGAAATCGTCGTTGACCACCAACACTTTTTCGATGCGATGACGGTGCAACAAATCCAGCACTTCCTGTTGGGCGGCCCCTTCGCGCACCGTCACCAGGTTGTCCTTGCGCGTCATGATGTTGCGAACCGGATCTTCCGGCTTCTTCTCGAACCGCATGTCGCGGCTGGTGACGATACCGACCAGCTGCTCGCCGTCGACCACCGGTACGCCGGAAATATTGTTGGCGCGGGTGATGTCCATGACCTCGCGGATGGACACGTCCGGACCGACGGTCAAGGGCTTGCGAATCACTCCGGCCTCGAACTTCTTCACCTGCCGCACTTCAGCCGCCTGCTGCTGGACCGTCATGTTCTTGTGGACGATGCCGATACCGCCGCATTGAGCCATCGTGATGGCCAGACGCGCTTCGGTCACGGTATCCATGGCGGCGGACACGATGGGAATGTTCAGACGCAGATTGCGTGTCAAACGCGTGGCCGTGTTCACTTCGTGCGGCAGCACGCGGGAATAGGCGGGGACGAGATAGACGTCGTCGAAGGTGAGAGCCTCGGCAAGAATGCGCATGGCGAAATACCCGCAAGTAAATTGGACAATTATAGCCTGTGACGGTTTGCATGTGCAGGGAGCCTCGAAAAACCGTTGCACCCTGGAGCTACCTTGCGGGAGGGGCCGGTGGCCCCGACGGATCATGCGGGACGTCCTGTCGGGGCTATCGGCGCCTCCCACAGGAAACGCCGATGGTCCGCGGTTTTTCGAGGTCCCCTGCAGGAGCGCATTTCATGCGCAACCACCGTACCGGTGCCGGCCCACCAATGTCACCTCGACAAGCCAACGCTCACCCTGGGCGTTCGATTCGGTCGAAATTTTCTCACGCCACCGGTCGTGCATCACGCGCTTCGGCGGCTTCCAGCGTGTTCTCGATCAACGTCGCCACGGTCATGGGGCCGACTCCGCCGGGCACCGGGGTGATCCATGACGCACGCTCGGCAGCGGCGTCAAACTCCACGTCACCCACGAGTTTACCGTTGTCGAGCCGGTTGATGCCGACATCGATGACCACCGCGCCCGGCTTGATCCACTCGCCCTTGACCAGCCCCGGACGCCCCACGGCCACGACCACGATGTCGGCACGACCGATATGGCCGGCCAGATCCTGCGTGAACCGGTGACAGCACGTCACGGTGGCCCCGGCGATCAGCAACTCCAATGCCAATGGCCGGCCGACGTGATTGGACACGCCGACGATCACGGCGTCACGACCGCGTACCGGTTGATCGGTGTGACCCAGCAATGTCATCACGCCCTTCGGTGTGCACGGGCGCAAGCCCAGTCGACGCAAAACCAGCATGCCGACGTTGTCGGCGTGGAATCCGTCCACGTCCTTGCCCGGATCGATGCGATCGACCAAGGCGTCCTCATCCATATGATCCGGCAGGGGCGACTGTACCAGGATGCCGTGCACGACCGGGTCGGCATTGAGCTTGTCGATCAACGCCACCAACTCTTCCTGACGGGTGGATGCGGGCAAGTCGTAATCGATGGCTCGAATACCTGCCCGGGCACAGGCGCGCCGCTTGTTGCGCACGTATATCGCCGAGGCAGGATCATCGCCCACCAGCACCACCGCGAGGCCCGGCGGAGACAAACCGGCCGAAACGCGCTCGCTGACACGCTGGCCCACCCGCTCCAGCAATTGCCGTGAAATGCGTTTGCCGTCGAGGATGCGAGCAGTCATGAGCGCCACGTGGTCGGAAAGCGCGCATTATCCGTGTTCACGAGGCTGCATACAAATTCTGCCGTCGCGAATCGGCAAAACCCGGCTGGAACGGGCTCCGACACACCATCGCGAACGGGCAACCCGAAGCCGTCCTGCGCGCTTGCAGAGATACATCCGAGGCCGACAGCGCCCCCAAAACGTATTACGCAGCGCAAATCTGCTCGATGTCCTTGTAGCCATTGAAACATGCGTGAGCACTGCAACCGGGACATTCGGGATCGCGAGGCAGTCGCAGTTCGCGTGTACGCATGGCCAGCGCGTCCAGCGTCAACAGGCGACCCACCAGGGGGTCGCCGATGCCGAGAACGAGTTTCAACGTCTCGCAGGCCTGCAATATGCCGATCATGCCCGGCAATACGCCGAGCACGCCGGCTTCGCTGCAATTGGGTGCGTCTTCGGCGGCGGGCGGTTCGGGAAACAGGCAGCGATAGCATGGCGAGTCGTCACGACGGGGATCGAACACGCTGACCTGGCCGGTAAAGCGTTCCACCGCACCGTAAATCATGGGTATGCCCAGACGCACGCTGGCCGCGGACAAGAGGTAGCGCGCCGGGAAATTGTCGGCGCCGTCGAAAATGATGTCGTGCCCGGCCACCAGCGACTCCACGTTGGCCGCCGTCAGACGCTCGTTGCGCATGTGCACGTCGATGCGCGGGTTCAAGGCCATCAGCGTCATGCGCGCCGATTCGGTCTTGCGCATGCCCACCCGGGCGTCGGCGTGAATGACTTGGCGGTGAAGATTGGAGCGCTCCACGCGATCATCATCGATCAACGTCAAGGTACCAATGCCCGCTGCCGCCAGATACAACGCGGCCGGGGCGCCCAATCCGCCCGCACCCAGCATGACCACCCGGGCGGCGGCCAATCTGGCCTGCCCCTCCCTGCCCACATTCGGCAATTTGAGCTGGCGCGCATAACGCTCGCCGGCATCCGCGTCCAGCGCGTCGTCATGCGCAATCGGCAAGCCGTCGGCTTTCCAGCGCGTGAAGCCACCGCTCACCGAATGCACATCGGTGTAGCCCAGTTTCTGCAGCGTGTCGGCGGCAAGCATGGAGCGCACGCCACTGCCGCACATGACCAGGATTTGACGCGAACGGTCCGGTTCGATGGCGTCGATGCGCAATTCCAGAAACCCGCGTGACACGCCTTGGGCGCCGGCAGGCATGCCTTCGTTGCGCTCGACGTCTTCGCGTACGTCCAGCAACAAGGCGCCATTGCCTTGCCGGGCGAGAGCCTCGGCGGGATCGACGGCATGGATGCGCTGACGCAGATCGTCAAGCAGGCCTGCGGTTTCGGTGGCGGCGTTCATGCCGTCATGGTAACGCGCCGGGAACCGCGGGGCGCGACGGGCACGATGCCGATTCAGCGCCCGCGACGTTTGGCGTGACGGATCATGCGCTGGCGCTTGCGCTTCTGGCTCTCCGTGAGCTCGTTGCGACGCCCGGCGTAGGGATTGTCGCTGTCGCGGAATTCGATCCGCACGGGGGTCCCTTCCAGGCGATAACGCTTGCGAAACACGTTTTCCAGATAACGCCGATATGCATCGGCAATGTACTTGGTGCGGGTGCCGTGAATGACGATCGTGGGCGGGTTGTGGCCGCCGGGATGGGCATAGCGCAATTTGGGCGTATGCCCGCGAACCATCGGCGGCTGATAGCCGGCATACGCTTTTTCCAGCGTGCGCGTGAGCTGCGAGGAAGTCATTTCGCGCGTGGCGGAAGCGTGGGCGCGACCGATGGCGTGCATCAGCTCGCGCAGACCCGAACCATGCAGCGCGGAAATGAAAACCCGTTTGGCCCAGCCAACGAACGCCAGACGCCGATCCAGCGCCCGCATGCATTGGTCGCGCTCGTAGGCACCCATGCCGTCCCACTTGTTGCAGGCGATCACCAGTGCCCTGCCCTCGCGCAACACCTGACCGATCAGGGTGAGGTCCTGGTCGGCCAGATTTTCGCGTGCATCCACCATGATGACCACGACCTGTGCGGCGGCAATCGATTGCATCGCCTTGATGACGCTGACTTTCTCCACGACTTCGTCGATACGCGAGCGACGCCGCACGCCGGCCGTGTCGATCAGCGTGTAGCGTTGGCCGTCACGCTCCAGCGGTACATGGATGGAGTCGCGCGTGGTACCGGCAATATCCGACACCACGAGTCGATCCTCGCCCAGCAAGCGGTTGACCAACGTGGATTTGCCGGCGTTGGGGCGACCCACGACGGCCACGCGAATACCCAGGTCTGCAGAGGCATCGCCTTCGGGCTCGTCCTCTTCCGGCAGGTGCGGCTGCAATGCGTCCAGCAATGGCAAAATGCCGCGATTGTGCGCCGCCGACAGAGGCAGCACCTCGGCAAGGCCGGCCGCCGCGAATTCGGCAAGCGCCACCGTTTCATCCATCCCGTCAGTCTTGTTGACCGCGAGCAGCACGGGTTTGCCGCTGCGGCGCAACTCGCCGAGAATGTCGCTGTCACGCGGCAAAAGGCCGTCACGCGCGTCCACCAGCAGAATCACCACATCGGATTCGTCCACGGCCAGACGCACCTGTCGCGCGGTGAGTGCATCCATGCCATGTTCGTCGTCGGCCAAGCCACCGGTATCGATGGCGACGAAAGGCTTGTCGCCCAAATGGCAGATGCCGTAGTGACGATCACGCGTGACGCCAGGCAGATCCGCTACCAGAGCGTCACGACTGCGCGTCAGGAGATTGAAGAGGGTCGATTTGCCGACATTGGGTCGGCCGACCAGGGCGACGACGGGCAGCATGGCGAGGCATCATTCCGATCAGGGAGCGCTACTGGAAATCTTGTAGGCGCCAATATGGCCATCCACATCCTCGATGTAGACCGTGTCACCCACCACCAACGGCTGGGCGCGAATGGCATCGTGCGAAAGGCGTGCACGGGCGGCAAACCGGCCATCACCGATCTGCAACCAGTGGACATAGCCTTCGAGGTCGCCGACGACGACATAATCGTCTTGAATGGCCGGGCCGCTCAACCAGCGCCACGACAACTTGTCCTGTTTCCAGAGGTTGCTGCCGGTGGCGGCATCGAATGCCCAGACGTTGGAGGCGTCGTCCACGCCGACCAGCGTATTGCCGCTGACGTCCATCGCCACGTAGGTCGAAAACTCCTGTTTCCACATCGGACGTGCCGAGGGGCCGTCGACCGCCATCAGGCGGCCATGATAGGACGACGCATACAAGGTGTTGCCGTTCAGCAGAACGTTGCCGTCGGCATCATCCATGCGATCGATGTCGGTGCGACCCTCGCCCGTGGACAGGGGCAGATTCCACAACTTGTCGCCATTGTCCAGGCGCAGGGCGACCAGTTGGCCGTCATCGCTGCCGAAAAACACGACGCCCTTGGCGACCAGCAGCGAACCGTTTCCACGCAGGCTCAGCAAGGGCACGGTGCTCTGGTCGTAGACCCAGATCCGGCTGCCGTCGTCGGCGTCGAGGCAGAACACGTTGCCGTCGTTGGTGCGCACGACGACGCGATTGCCGACGATGACCGGCGCGGAAATGACGCCCGCCGTCACCGTGGCTTTCCAGCGCTTGCTGCCGTCTTCGGCATCCAGTCCGTAAACATGGCCGTCAAGCGTGCCGATGACGAACAGGCCGTCGGACACGGCCGGCCCGCCGGCATAGAACGCATCTTCGCGATCCGCGTCGCCCCAACCGAACCAGCCGTGGGTGCGTGAATGCTTTTTCCAGACCGTGTCGCCAGTCTGCGCGTTGAAGGCCTGAATCGTGCCATCGGGGCTGGCGGCGTAAATGGTTCCGTTCGAATACGCCGGGCGCAGCCGGATGTTGGAGTCGCCCGCGCCGTCACCCACACTCGACTTCCACAAGCGCGTCACGGTGGCCGTCGGGGTGAAATCGGTCAATTCGTGCGGCGGCTTGATGTTCTCTTTTTTGGAACACCCCGCGAGCACCAGCAGGGAAGCGACGATGGTCAGGGCAATGCGCTTTTTCATCAGGCGTCCTGTTTCTTGCTGCCGGACGTGGAGGCCGCGGCGGTGGTGGATGCAGCCGGTGCGGATGGCGCCGCCGATCCCAGGTTCTCGATCTTCATTTTCAGGATGCGCCGCTGCGGCGTGTCGGGGTCGAACGAGGCCATGGCCGTCTGATAACTCTTCACCGCGGCATCGGCATGCCCCTGTTTGACCTGCGCATCACCACGCAGTTCCGCCACCATGCCGGCATAGGCACCCTTCGGCACGGCATCGAGCGTTTTCAACGCGGCTTCGGGCTTGCCCGCGGCAAGCTCGGCCCGCGCCAGGCGCACGCGGGTGAGATTCTTGAGCGGCGCTTGTTCGGCGTGTTCGACCGCCCAGGTCAACGAATCGACGGCATCACCGGCCTTGCCCGCCGACAATTGCCGTTGCGCACGCAACGTGGTGGCGAACACGGCGTAAGCGCTGTCGGCATGATTTTTCTGCAGGCTGTCGGTAAGCGTGTTTGCCTGGGTGGCCTTGCCGGAACTGAATGCGTTCCGGATCAACGCATACTGGTTGGCGGCTTGTGCATTTTCACTGGCTTGGTGCTTGTTCCATTGGCGATAGCCGAAAATCAGAGCCAATCCGATCACGATGCCCACGACGATGGCCACGCCGTTCTGGCGCAGCCATTGCTGTACGCGTTCACCCTGTTCGTAATCGTCGTATGACATGCATGCTTACCCTGGTTGAAACCGAAACCATCAGGGCATGCACGTGCATGCCCTGATCATTGAACTACTCACGCGACGCTGTGCGGCACGATCAAACCCCGCAAGCATACCCGAGGCGGGCGTCATTGGCGATGGTCGCCACCTCGCCGGCGGCTCACATGGCGCGGATGCTGGTCTGACCGTTTTTCAGCGAGATGTGGAAGCGAGCGACATTGGCATGTGCATAGGTGTCCAACGCCACCGCCTTGCCGTCGATCCGGACGCTGGCACCGCTGACGTCACCAATACTCACGTCGAGCGGCTGCGAACTGTGCCACGTCTTCTGCGCTCCGGCGGGGAGCAAGCTGTATTCAAGGCGCTCGCCGTCGGCCGAGACGACTTCCACCCAGCTCGGTTTGGTCAAGGTGAGGCTCAGGGTGTGGCTTCCCGGCACGACAATGGCGGGCGGCGTGATCTTGTCCGTGCTGCGCGCGTTGTCCTCAAGGGCAAGAAACGGCGCCATCGACGCCATCAGCGGCCGTTCGCCGTCATTGTTCTGCGCCGTGTCAGGCTGCTCGGGCCCGGCGTTCGAAGAGCTGTTGCTCGCCGTCGGCGTTGCTTCAGCGACTTCCTGCTGTGCGACGGGTGCCGAATTCAGGGGTTCCAGGTGCGTCAATTCGCGATCCAGACCACCTTTGACGCCCAACCAGACCAGCGGTACCACGATCACGGCAGTCAACACGACATAGGTTGCGGCGGTGGTACAGCGCTGCCACAAATAGTGCGAACGGGAAATGCCCCCCGTGGAAACGAGTTCGGGCTTGCGTTCGGTGGGGGCCAATTGCTGCAGGGCATCATCGATGACCGCTGTCGGCAGGCCCACGCATGCCGCATAGGAAGTCAGGTAGTTGCGCAGATAGACGCCGTGATCAATGCCGGCATAATCGCCCGCTTCGAGTTTTTTCAATACCCGCGCAGGCAAGCGCAACTCGTGAGCGCAGGTTTCGACATCGCGCTGCTGCGCTTCGCGCGCGGCGCGCAACTGGTGCCCCAAACGGGTTGGCAGCGATTCGAGCCCGGATGCCGGCGCATCCGTCAACGCTGCGCTTTCATCGGCATCCGCTGAGGCCGGGGTGTTTCCCATTGCGTCTTCGTGGTTCAAATGGGTCATGGAGAACGTTTCGTGTCAAGAGCCCGCGCCTGTTCCGAATCCGGGAACTTGCTGCGCAACTGGCGTGCATAGTCCTGGGCGCCCTCCGCATCGCCCAGTCGTGATTCAATGTCGTAACCCAGCTTGAGAATGGTTGGGTTTGTCAGTCCAAGTGATTGATAACGCTGAACATAGGCGCTTGCATGAAACGCATCGCCTTGCAGGTAAAAAGCGCGCGCCATCTGATACAGCGCGTCCGGATAGCGACTGTTGATCTTGAGCGCCCTGCGCAAGCTGGACTCGGCCTGCTTGTATTGACCGGCCTTGATCTGGCAACTGCCCGTGTTGGTCAATGTTTTGGCGCGATTTTTGTAAAACGGATCGGCCAGGGCCTTTTTGAAATAGGCGATGCCTTCCGACGCCTTGCCGTGTTGGCACAGAAAGCGACCGAAATTGTTGTTGGTGTTGCCGTCTTTCGGGTCAAGCTGCACGGCGCGGCGATATTCCTTCTCTGCCTTGTTCGGCAGGTTCAGACGCGTGTACAAAAGGCCCAGTACCGTATGCGCCTGCACGTAGTTCTCGTCGAAATCCAGTGCCGTCAGCAGTTTTTCGTGCGCCGGCTCCAGCCTGCCTTGCTGCATCAGGTGCCAGCCGAGTTCGGTATGGATACGTGCCGCCTTCTGACGCGCCGAGGGCGAGTCGGCCTGATGCATGCTGCCGGAGCCGGTAGTGACACATCCGGTCATGGCCAACGTCATGGCCAGCAAGGTGAGGATCAGAACGCTACGCCGCATCGGCCTCGTCCTCCATCTGCTTGCGGAATTGCGCCTGGCGTCGCGTACGGTCCATGACCTGCCCCTTGAGCTGGCCGCAGGCCGCGTCGATGTCGTCGCCACGGGTCCGGCGCACCGGTGCCACCATGCCGGCGCTGTTGAGGATGCGCTGGAAAGCGGCGATGGTTTCCGGTTCCGAGCGCTCGTAGCGCGTGCCCGGGAATGGATTGAACGGAATCAGATTGACTTTGGACGGCAGCGTGCGCATCAGCTTGACCAGCTGGCGCGCATGCTCGGGCTGGTCGTTGACGCCCT
>CAZSOU010000012.1:0-44929 GCA_964608595.1 uncultured Rhodanobacteraceae bacterium | reverse complement strand
AGCGAGCCCATCTCGTCCAGCAGGCGCATGATGGCCTCCTGGTTGCGCTGGTTGATGTCGTTGGTGACCACCAGGCGCCGGCGCTGGTCGCGCACCAGGGTGACCACCAGCCACAGGGCGAAGATGACCGCCAGCACGGCGCCGATCACGCCCCACCAGAGGTTCGGGAAGATGCGCTGCACCGGCAGCTTGCCGACCTGGTTGGCAAGGTCGTTGGCGCGCAGCAGCACGGTCTGCGAGTCCAGCGAGGCCTGGTTGCCGGCGCTCTTGACGTCCTGCAGCGTGGGCGAGGCCGCGATCAGGGTCTTGATGGGGTCGTCCAGTGCCGCCCACTGCTCCTGCATGCGCGCCAGGATCTTCTGCGCGTTGCTGTCGTTGAGCGCGCGGATGCCCACCTCGCTGTTGCCGTGCACGAGGCCGTCCAGCACCTGGCCGTACAGCTGCGCGTCACGGGTCAGGCCGTCGGCGGCCGGCTGCGCGCCGTCGCCACCCTGGAGGATCTGCTGCACGCGGCGAAGCATGCGGTCGGCCAG
Organism: uncultured Rhodanobacteraceae bacterium; assembly: GCA_964608595.1. Classification (GTDB taxonomy): domain Bacteria; phylum Pseudomonadota; class Gammaproteobacteria; order Xanthomonadales; family Rhodanobacteraceae; genus Oleiagrimonas. The sequence continues at coordinate 44,396 of CAZSOU010000012.1, read as the reverse complement.
CACCTCCTGGCGTGCCGACGTGAACACCTGGTCCTTGGTGCCGTTGTGCTCCTGCAGGATGTTGTTGACCTGCTCCATGGAGGAGTTGAGCTCGGGGATCCGGGTCGACAGCGTGCCGGCATCCTGGGAGGACTCGATGACCAGGCTCTTGTTGGACAGGATCTTGCCGATGTCGGCATCAAGCCGGTCCCAGGCCGCGCCGAGCGCCTTCACGCCGGGGCCGGTGACGGGATTGCCGGCGTACGAGGGCATGCCGGTCTTGGTGTCGCCCTTGGTCAGGCGCGCGACGGCCGAATCGATGGTGTTGCGCGTGCTCGACAATTCCTTGAACGAGTCGATGTTGCCACCGGCCGATTCCAACGCGAATTTTGCCGTTTGCTGCGACAGCACCTGTACCTGAGTCGTCAAGCCGACGGCCTGACGATCTTCGTTGTTTTTCTGATTCAGCAGGAAGAAATCCACTACTGCGAACGCAATGGCCAGCAGCAGCAAAAACACAAGCCACGTATACCCGCGCTCCCTGCCGATGCCCCCCGATGTCGTGCTCATACCTTTAACCTCGCCAATAACGCAGACAACGCCCTTACAACGTTGCCTGCAAAAAATCCGGTGCTCGCGCGAGCCGGCTCATGCTGAAAAGACCGATGCGTTGTCCGTCCAGCGTGACTACTTCGTCGACGAAACGCGTCAAGCGCTCGTCCCCCTCCGCTTCGGCAACGTCGCGCTGCTCGTCGCCGAGATTTCGCTGACCGACGACCTCGTCGACCAGCAGCCCCACCGTGCTGCCCTGCTGGCGCATCACCAGCAAGCGGCAGCGATCATTCACGCGCGTACGCGTGTCAAACAGAAAAAGTCCCAGATCCACCACCGGCACCAGGTTGCCGCGCACGTTGGCGATGCCCAGCAACCAGGGCTGCGTACCGGGTACGGTCGTCAACGGCTGCAGCGTCAACAACTCGTTGATTTCATTGATGCGAGCGGCAAAAAGACGATTGCCGACGCGGAATCCGATGCCGCGCCACAGCCCCGGCGTCTCGATGCGCTCGGGCTCGCCCGCCTCATGGGCAAGGCTGAGCCGCTCATACTCGGCCAGTTGTTCGAAAGGCGATGCGATGGCGGCGGTCATGGCGACATTCATGATGGTTTCACGCAGTTCCGGGCAGCAATTTGTCGATGCGCGAAAGGAAATCCTTCTCGCTGATCGGTTTGGTGATGAAGTCACGCGCGCCCTGGCGCATGCCCCATACGCGGTCGGTTTCCATCGACTTGGTGGTGATGATGAGAATCGGCACGTCCTTGGTTTTCGGGTCGCGGCTCAAGGTCCGCGTCGCCTGGAAGCCGTTCATGCCGGGCATGATGACGTCCATGATCACCGCATCCGGCAATTTGCCGCGAACATGCTCGATGCCGTCTTCGGCATTGCCGACGCTGGAAACCGTATGTCCGGCTTTTTCCAGCAACGTCGTGAACACGCGTACGTCGGTCGGGGAATCGTCGATGATGAGAATATGCGCCATGAAAGGTCCGGTCGGTCGATCACGCGTCCGGCGCGTGCTGGCGAATGGCGTCCAGCAGCTCGTCACGCGTAAAGGGTTTGGTCAAATACTGCTCGGCGCCGACGATGCGTCCGCGGGCCTTGTCGAACAAACCATCCTTGGAACTGAGCATGATTACCGGGGTGGCGCGAAATTGCTGATTGTTCTTGATCAAGGCACAGGTCTGGTAGCCGTCCAGCCTGGGCATCATGATGTCGACAAAGACCACCTGCGGTTTCTGATCGCTGATCTTTGCCAGAGCTTCGAAGCCGTCGACCGCCGTAAGCACGTCGCAGCCTTCTTTTTTCAACAGCGTCTCTGCCGTGCGGCGAATGGTCTTGGAATCGTCGATGACCATCACGCGCAGCCCGGCCAGGCCGTTGCCATTTACAGTGTCGTTCACGTACCGCCCCTCTGGGTTTGCCACAGCCTGCTCGGACAGAAGTGTCATGGTGTGCCTCCCGTCACGCGCAATCGGCGTCGGGGAATTCCGAATCGAAATAACATGCTGCCTTGCCCCCTTCTTGAAACATCATAGGTGGTTTAGCCCCTGTTTATCAAAACTTCAAGCACGCGATCCCAAATCTGCGGGCTGTAGCAAGTTGTGTGCGCTGCGTCATACTGACGGCCAGCTCACATCCCGCTCCGGAGACCATGCATGAAGCTTGCCATCGCCGTTCTGATGGACCCCATCGAGACCGTCAAAGTTGCCAAGGACTCCACCTTCGCGATGTTGCTGGAATCGCAGCGCCGCGGTCACGAAACGTTTTATCTGCAATCGAACGGCCTGGAAATCCGCCATGGCGAGCCGTGGGGCTGGCTGCAACCGATCACGGTGCGTGACGACCCTGGAGACTGGTTCACCCTGGCTGCCGGCGCCTGGCGCAAGCTCGGCGACATGGACGTCATTCTGGAGCGCAAGGACCCGCCCGTGGACAGCCGGTACCAACATGACACTCTGGTACTGGAACTGACGCAGCGCGTCACTTCCGGGCACCAGGCGCCGTTGGTGGTCAACACGCCGCAGGCATTGCGCGATTGCAACGAAAAACTCTACGCCATGCAGTTTCCGCAATGCATTCCGCCGACGCTGGTTTCGCGTGACGCCGAGCAACTGCGCCACTTCGTTACCGAGCACGACGAAGCGGTGCTCAAACCGCTGGACGGCATGGGCGGGCGCGGCATTTTTCGCGTACGCGCCGGCGACAGCAACATCAACTCCATGCTGGAAACGCTGCTCGGCGTCGAGGGCCGCTTCGTGATGGCGCAAAAGTTCATCCCCGCCATCACGTCCGGCGACAAGCGTATCCTGCTGGTCGATGGCGAAGCCGTGCCCTACGCGCTGGCGCGAATTCCCCGCGAAGGCGAATTTCGTGGCAACCTCGCCGCCGGCGGACGCGGTGAAGGCGTGCCGCTGAGCGAGCGCGATCGCTGGATCGTGTCGCAGGTGGCGCCGGATCTGCGCCGTCGCGGCCTGCTGTTCGTCGGGCTGGACGTGATCGGCGACTGGCTGACCGAAATCAACGTCACCTCACCCACCTGCATCCGTGAACTGGATGCGCAATTCGGGCTCAATATTGCAGGACAATTGTTTGATGCCATTGAAACGCGCTTGGGGGACCCGGGACTCCGGACTCGGGACTCGTAACGCCAAATCACACACCTCGGAATTCATGCATTTCAGCCTCCATCACATGACTGTCGACAGTTTCCCATTCGCCAATCGCATGTACATCGAGCTCGAGTCCCGAACCACGCCCGGGGCGCTGCCTCGATGAGCACGACCGCCTCCACCCCGAACAGCAACGACGTCCTCAGCGCAACCTTCCTGTTTTCACTGATTTTGCACGGCGTGCTGATTCTGGGCCTGTCGTTCGTCATCGCGAAACCCGAGCCGAAATTGCCGACGCTGGACGTGACGCTGGTCAACACGGCCAACCGACAGGCGCCGAAGCATGCTGATTTTCTGGCACAGGCCGACAATGCCGGCGGCGGCAACAGCGACAAGGTGCGCAAACCTTCACAGCCGGTATCCGGACTGCTGCCCACGGCCGCCAACGGCCTTGCGCCGCGACCGCTGACCCCGCGCGCGCCGGCGCCGAGCGATGCCAGCCAGCCGCATCGCATCACCACGCAGTCTGCCGGCGACTTCACCGTCACCACGCAGACGGACCAACGCAAACACGACGCCGAAGACATGCCCCGGTCGAAAACCAAACTTGATCGGCGCATGGAAATGGCACGTCTGGCCGCTGAAATCAGCGCCGAGTCGAAAGCCTACGCCAAGCGCCCGCACAAAAAGTACATTTCCGCCAACACGCGTGAATACGCCTACGCCGCCTACATGAAAGCCTGGGCCAAAAAGGTGGAGCGCGTGGGCACGCTCAACTTCCCCGACGCCGCGCGTACGGGCAAGCTCGACGGCAACCTGATTCTCACCGTCGGTCTGGAACGTGACGGGTCCATCCACAGCATCGACATCATCCGCAGTTCGGGCCGCAAGGTGCTGGACGATGCCGCCATTCGCATCGTGCGCATGGCCGGGCCGTTCGCCCCTATTCCGAAGACCGACGAAAAGATCGATCTGCTGTACGTCACTCGCACCTACCAGTTCATGCGCGGCGGCCAACTCAAGACGCATTGAGCAAGGTGCGCACGAAATCCGGATCGGCCGTGCGCGCGGCAAGCGGCATCCCGTGCCGGATTGTCCGCCGGTCGCAACCCCCTGCGAAACCATGCCAACGCCGTACTCATTGCGGACCGCGTGGAGGTTTCGCGCCCCGAGCATAGGCATACTCACCGCCACGCTCCAGCGCGCGCCGATACGCCGGGCGGGCATGAATACGCTCGAGATAGCGCCACAAGTTGGGACGGCTGGCGTCGAGTCCGGCGCGCGCGGCCGCCGCTTCAATCGGAAAGCTCATCTGGATGTCGGCCACGCCGAACGTCTCGCCACCGAACCAGTCATGTTTGTCCAACTCGCTTTCCATGTAGTCCATGTGCAGCTCCAGTTGCGGCTTGATGAAAGCGGCATTGACCTTGTCGACAATGCGATTGACAACCGGGCGCACGAAGAATGGCGCCGGCGCCTTTTGCACCTCACCGAACACCAGCTTCAACAACAACGGCGGCATAGCCGAGCCCTCGGCGTAATGCAGCCAGTAATTGCAGCGTCGACGCGCGGGCGTTCCATGGACGGGAATGAGACGATTCTCGGTGTCGTAATGATCACCCAGGTATTCGACGATGGCGCCCGATTCGGCCACCGTCACGCCACCGTCCACGATGACCGGTGATTTTCCCAGCGGATGCACCTCGCGCAACCCCGGCGGCGCGAGCAGGGTTTTCGGATCGCGCTGGTAGCGTTTGACGGTGTATTCGCACCTCAATTCCTCCAGCAGCCAGAGAATCCGCTGGGATCGCGAGTCGTTGAGATGGTGCACGACAATCATCGTAACCCTCCTGGAAATTCCGCCGTCAATCGCGCATGTGCGTCACGGCGAAGGTGTGGGTTACTGTGCCACAGCATCGAAGCTGATCGTATCGCCTTCACCGACTCCGATGTGGCAGACCATGGACTGGTTGTCCGCGCTCAAAGCGCGTGCGACGCGCACGTCTCGCAGACGGCCTGTCCGGCGCCGGACGCCAAAACCGCTACAATCGCCACATGGATACCTTCAGCAGTCTCGCGGGCCAGTTCCTTATCGCCATGCCCGGCATGGGCGATCCGCAATTCACCCACGGCGTCACGCTGGTATGCCAACACAACGAAGAAGGCGCGGTCGGATTGTTGGTCAACCGTCCATCGCGGATCAGTCTGGGCGAAGTGCTCGAGCAAATGGACCTCAGCTGCGAACAACCCGACATCAACGGTCAACTGGTGCTGCAGGGTGGTCCGGTGCAACCCGAACGCGGTTTCGTGCTGCACAGCGGCAAACCTTCATGGGATGCGAGCTACCGCATCGACATGCACTGGTCGGTAACGACATCGCGCGACATTCTGACGGCCGTGGCGGCCGGCCAAGGTCCGCGGCAGGCGGTCGTCGCTCTCGGCTACGCTGGCTGGGAGGCGGGCCAGCTGGACCGGGAAATCAAGGACAATGCCTGGTTGACGGCCAAGGCCAGTAATCACATCGTGTTCGAAACACCTTTGGAAGATCGCTGGAGCGCGGCGGCCAATCTTGTCGGCATCGACGTGTCGCGCCTCGCCGGCTATGCCGGTCACGCATGAAGCGCATTCTCGGCTTCGATGTCGGCACCCGCCTGATCGGCGTGGCCGTCGGCAACACCTTGACGGCCGGCGCCGAGCCGGTGGCCATCGTGAAAGTTCGTGATCGTCGGCCGGACTGGAACCGGCTCGATGCCCTGCTGCGCGAATGGCAACCCGAAGCGCTCGTCGTGGGCCTGCCCCTGACACGCGACGGCGGCGAACAGGCCATGACCCGAAACGCACGCCGCTTCGCCGCCGCCCTCGGCGAGCGCAGCCAGCTGCCAGTTCACCTGCAAGACGAACGTCACTCTTCTCAGGAGGCGGCACGCCGTTTTGCCCACGCGCGCGCCGCCGGTACCCGCCGTCGCCGTGATGCCGAAAAACTTGACGCCATGGCAGCCGTCGTCATTGTGGAATCCTGGCTGGCCATCAACACCGATCCCCCGCAGCACGGGTCGTGACCTACCCGGCACAACACGTCGAATCATGGCTCGCGCAAGCAAGTTAAACTTGTCGCCAGTACCTGCAACCCATCGGCCCATGACCCATCACCTGCGCCACCTGACCACCCTCGAAGGCATCGACTCGGCGACGTTGAATCGCCTCCTCGATCGCGCTGACGCCATGCGCGAAGCCAGCCACCACGGTACGCGCAAGCTGGACCTGTTGCAGGGGCGCACCGTGCTCAACCTGTTCTTCGAACCTTCCACGCGCACGCGCACGTCGTTCGAGTTGGCCGCTCGCCGATTGGGCGCAGACGTGGTCAACTTCAACATCGCGCAATCTTCGACCAACAAGGGCGAAACCATGATCGACACGCTGCATACGCTCGAAGCGATGCATCTGGACATCATCGTGGTGCGCCACAAGCAGTCCGGCACGCCGGAAGAACTGGTCCGGCATGCAATGAGCGGCGTGTCCGTGGTCAATGCCGGCGACGGTACCCGCGCGCATCCCACGCAGGGTTTGCTGGACATGCTGACCCTGCGCCAGCACCGGCCCGACTTCGATGCGCTCAACGTCACTATCTGCGGCGACATCCGCCATTCGCGCGTGGCGCGATCGGATATCCATGCATTGACCGCGCTGGGGGTCAGGCAAATCCGGTTGTGCGGCCCCCGCCCGTTGCTGCCCGACGCCGCCGAATTTCCGCACTGCCTGCTCACGGAAGACTTCGACGCCGCCGTCGAAAATGCCGATGCCGTGATCATGCTGCGCCTGCAAAAGGAGCGCATGGCTGCAACGGAATTGCCCGATGAAGCGGCCTACTTCGCACGTTACGGACTGACCGAAACACGCCTCGGCAAGGCCGCCGACGGTTGCCTGGTGATGCACCCCGGCCCCATCAACCGCGGCATCGAGATCGCTCCGAACGTCGCCGATGGCCCGCAATCGCGAATTCTCGAGCAAGTAGGCAACGGCGTGTTCGCACGCATGGCTGTACTGGCGGAAGTGCTGGGTAGGTAAACACCTACATCCGTACCGACGCACGACTACATCCTCCACTGGCATAATGGTTGGTGCCAACCATCCGTGAGGGGATTTTCATGAAGCGCATCACCCGCGTTTTGACTGCAGGCTGTGCCGTCGTGGCGCTGGCGGCCTGCAGCCACAAGAACGACAACGACCTGCTGACTTACGTCCCGGCGGACACGCCCTACCTCGTCGCCAACCTCAAGCCGCTGAACGACGAGGCGCGCACCGCGCTGACGCAGCCGTCGATGACCTCGGCGATGCGCATCAATCAGGTTTCGCGCATGCGCGCGGCCGCCGACGAGCTGAGCGCCGATAACAAGAACGACCTCGCCAATCTGCTGCGCGCCTTCGCCGACAGCCTGGACGGCAAAACCTACGTGCAGGCGGCCAGCGACATCGGCATCAACACGGATGGCATGTTTGCCGTCTACGGCCTGGGGTTGAGCCCGGTCATGCGCGGTCAATTGAGCGACCCGGACAAATTCCACGCTTACATTGCCCGCCTGGAAAAGGCCTACGGTCACAAGATCGCCACAAAGACCATGGGCAAAATCAAGTACCGGTACGTTGCGCTGGGCAAATCGAATCTGCAGGTGGTCGTTTCCTCGCACGACAAACAGTTCGTCATCGCCGTACTACCCGTCCAGGTGGACAAGAAGACCCTGCGACTGGCGTTGGGCGTGGATCACGCCGAGCACAGCGTGCGCGACACCAAGCGCCTTGCCGAATTGGCGGATACGGACGGTTACGGGCCGTACTCGCTCGGTTACATCGACACCACCAAGCTGCCGGCACTGATCGCCGGTTCGACCGACCCGATGCTCAAGGCGCTGCTTGCCGCCGGCCCGGCGAAGACCGCAAACAAATGGGACGACAAACTGCCGGCAAGCTGCGAAAGCGACTTGAGCCGGATCGCCTCGCGCGTGCCCCTGATCAGCTTCGGCTACACCAAACTGGAAGCCAAACACCACACCCAGCAAGTCGATATCCGACTGGCGCCCGACATCGTGAAGGCGTTCCGGGGCATCGGCAGCAACGTGCCGGGCCTCGGCGGCGACGAAGCAGTGAAGGCCCTGGTCGACGTCGCGATCGCCCTGCCCATCACCAAGATTCGCGACTTCTGGCTGACTCAGGCCGAGGCGATCAAGAACCAGCCGTTCACCTGTCCGGCTCTCGCATCGCTCAACGATCTGGCAAAAAAAGCCGGTCAATACCTGCCCAAGTTGTCGATGCCGCCTCTGGGCCAACTTCGTGGTTTGCGCGTGGTCGTCAATCAGATGGACCTCGGCAGCAAGCAAGGTCGCGCGACATCGTTCCGCGGGCGCGTGCTTCTGGCATCGAAAAACCCGGATGGCATGCTGAGTCTGGCCAAAGCCATGGTGCCGGCGCTGGGCACGCTCACGGTACCGGACGACGGCAAGCCGACGGCGCTGCCGACCCAGAGCATGCAGAAATACAAACTTGACCAGCCGGCGTGGATCGCCATGGACAAGAATGCGCTCGCCATCGGCATCGGCAAAAACGAGAAAACGCAACTGACCGGCATGCTCAATGCCGCTACCGGCAAAAACAACCGGTTGTCACGCACTTATGTCACCGGCGACTTTTATCGCCAGTGGCTGTCGACGATGCGGAAAAGCCTCGAGAACACGGCAAACACCATCCAGGCCCAACCCGCTTCGGCGGAAAGTGCCGCCAAAGCCGCCGAAATGGCCAAGGCACAAAAAGCACTGGCCGACGCCCAGCAACAAATGGCCGCCGTGCAGGCGATGTTCAAACACGTCGACCACGTCGCCAGTCACGCACGCATGACCGATCAGGGCATTCGCATCACTGCCGAATCCTCGATGAAGTGACACCATGCGGAAAAACCGGCCGTGCAAACGGCATGGCCGGTTTTTTCGAGCCCGCCAAAGCGCATGCGCATGAGGACCGCTCACTGCACAACGGCAGGATCGGCCGGCACGCATCCCGATCGGATCAATCGAACCGCCACGAAAAACCGTCGCGCAAACGTCAGCCGTTGTGCTTGTGCGCAAGCGACGAAACGCGCGCGCGCTGTCGCGACCGACGTTCCGGCAAGCGACCGTGTTCGGACAGGATCATCCAGTGGCGAAAGGCGACCAAAGCCGCCAGCGCACTCATCATGGCACTCGGAATCCACAAAATGATGCCGCCGATGTGCTGCGACTGGATGGAACTGACACCCGAAAACGCGCGCCCGCACAAATCGTAAATCGGATAGAGATCCGTGTGCGTGAACGTCATGTAGGCGCCCGCAAGAATCTGCGGCACGGCCACGAAAAGCGGTACCAGAATGCGCCAGCCCGGAGCCAGCCGCGCCGGCGGTTTGGGCCGATGATCCAGGATGATCCACCAGAACAGCAGACCATCAACGGTGACCGACCAGTTCATCAGCCGGTACAGGCGCCAATCCAGCATCGCCACCAGATGCACGGGTGGCCACAACCAGAAGTAGATGATGCCGAAGAACACGAACGACGCCACGATCGGATTGAGCAACACGTCGAACACGAAACGCACCGGCCGACTGTGCATGACCGGATTCCAGACATGCGTGCGCACCTTCAGCGGCAGGCCGGCGCGCAACACGCTTCCCGGCGCCGCCAGAATGATCAGGAACGGCCCCATGTGATGCAGCCCCAGATGCTGCAGACGATGCATGAAAAATTCGCGCTCGGCGTAATAATCCCAATGCGTCAGAAGCATCACGTAGATCAGGGCCAACCCGGTCCAGAAGCTGATCTGGCGCCAGCATCCGGGCGGTCGCTTCAGGCTGCCACGCAAATACAGCAATGCCGTCCCCGCGATCACGATGATCGCCGTGGGCGAGAACTCCCAGGGAACGAACCAATCCAGCACACTCATGATGCAGCCATTAAACCAGAGCCGGCCGCGCGCTTGTCGCTCCTGAATCGCAATGTGCGCTTATGCCGCATCGGGAAATGGTCGATTATCGGTGCAGTGTCCTGCGCCGACCTCGGCTCCGGGCACGCCGTGTGCGCCATGTTCCGTAGCCGATGCCGATCAGCATCAACAGAAACGGAATCAACAATATGTTGACAAGCTTGAGCCGCGTCCCCAGCGCATCGATTTCGGCATCGAGCTGATGCTGAACTTCGCGCAGCTGCTTGCGGATGGAGAGCTTGCGCTTGAGGTTGCGATCCAGCGCCTTGCGCTGCTCGCTGTCATTCGCGGTGCTGCCGGCCTTGCCCGGCTGCAGCTTGGCCAGTCGTTTTTCGGTGGCGATCAGTTCCTGCTCCAGCGCGCGCTCCTTGGTGCGGAATTTTTCGTCCGCGGCGCGACGCATGGCTTCCACCCGCGTGAACGGACGCTGTGACGTCGCCCGCCCGCGAATGGAAATGAGGGCAGACGAACCGCTCAGGTAATCGACGATATTGGCGATGAAGTCGCCGTTGCCGGCAAAAGCGCTCAACAAGGTCTCACCCAGAAACGGCGTTGGCTGCACCCACATGCGATTGGACAGGATGTCGGTATCGGCCACCAGAATGATTTCGTTGGATTTCCTGGCTTGCTGGAGATGGTCGGGCCCAGTCAGATCGGGAAACGCCGTGTGAAAGACCCCGCGCAAGCGCGCCGCGATCACGTAATGCTCGCCACTGGGCTGGTAGTTCTCGAACAAAGCCGTCGGATCAGCCGTCAGGCGTACACGGCTGGACGGCACCAGCATGGCGTCACCGCTGGTCTGCACCAACGGCTCCAGGCGCGAGTCGGTATGCGGCGCAAGCTCGAAGTGCCCGCTGCTGGACACATCGATCTGGCGCAAACTGGCCGTGATCACGTCATGGTGATTGATGTTGTCCGACGTCAGGCCCAGCATGGCCGGATGACGCACCGGCGTGGACGAGCTCCGCATGGCGATGGACAACGCGCGCGAGCGATCCAGCACCACCTCGTCGGGGTCGAATTCCACGCCCCAGGCGTTGAACAGGCGCGGTAAATCGGAATGACTGCCCGCGACGCTGCCGGCCACGGCACCCACCGGCAAGGCGTCCATTTCCGCATCCGGATCGACGAACACGACCAGATGGCCGCCATGCAGCACGTACTGGTCGATCGCCTGCAACGTGGCATCGGGCAAATTCTTGGGATGAATCAACAGCAGCGTCTTGACATCATTGCCGATGTGTTCGACCTGTGACGCGTCAAGCATGTGGACGTCAAACAGTTGGTGCAACTGGCGCATCACCGCCCACGGCGGTTTGCCGGTGACCGGGTCGCCGTCGATGGGCAGGCTGCTGATGATGTCGACGCGCGGCTTGTGCTGCATGTCCAGCCCGTACAGCAGCTTGGCGATGTTGTACTCGAGGAAGGCTTCCTCGTTGGGATCGAAAAACGGAATCGACAATTGCGTGCCGTGTTCGTTGCGGCCCGCCAACCCGAAAAACACGCGCTCGCCATTGTTGCCGCCGGGCATCGCGGTCAACCCGGCACCAAAGGCGCGATCCTCGTCATCGGAATACGGCACCGGATCGACCACGCTGAGGCGTATCTTTCCATGCGAGCGCGCGGCCATTTCCCGCAGCATGTCCTGCACGCGCTGCTCGTAACTGCGCAACTTGGGAAGGTCGCGAGTGGCATGGCTGGAAAAATACAGCGTCAGGTTGATCGGCTCGCGCAGATTCTCGATGATGTCGAGCGTCCCGGGGGCCAGAGTGTAGAGTCCGTCTTCGGTCAGGTCGACACGCGGCGCGCGCGACCACTCGCTGCTGGCGATCACGACCGCCACGAATACGACCACCAGCGCACACAGAGCCAGCGCGGCCAGCAAGGAGCGTTGAAAACCGGCACGCAGCATCTCAGCGGGCCCTGCGCAGGTTGAGCATGATCACCCCGGCAACCAGCCAGAACACGATGCTGAGCACGAAATAGATCACGTCACGAATATCCAGCACGCCGCGCGCGATGGCCGCGAAATGATGCAGAAAACCCAGGTCGGCCACGGCCTGCACCAACGCCGGCGGAAATACGCCGGAGGCGGCATCCAGCACCAGTGGCTGGCCGGCGAGAAGCAACACGAAACATGCCGCCGCCGTGAGCACGAATGCCACCACCTGACTGCGTGTCAACGTCGACAGACAACAACCGACGGCCAGGTAAGCACCCGCCATCAACAAACTGCCGAGGTAACCCGCCAGAATGACGCCATTGTCCGGATGGCCGAGGTAGTTGACGGTCAGCCAGATCGGAAAGGTCAATGCCAGCACCAGCGCCACGAACACCCACGCGGCGAGGAACTTGCCCAGCATGGCCTGGGCCGATGTGATCGGCAGGGTCAGCAACAGCTCCAGCGTTCCGCTTTTGCGCTCCTCGGCCCACAGCTGCATCGACAGGGCCGGCACCAGAAACAGGTACAACCACGGATGAAAATCGAAAAACGGTTGCAGGTCAGCCTGCCCACGCTCGTAAAAATCGCCCATGTAGAACGTCAGCGCACCCGCCAGGATCAGGAATATGACACTGAACACCCAGGCCAGCGGCGTCACGAAATAACTGCGCAACTCTCGCCGAAAAACCGCCATCATCGCATTCACGTGCGCCCCTCCACCTGCGTGGTGATGGTGCGAAACACTTCATCAAGGCGCCCCCGCTCGAGCTGCAATTCGGCCAGCTCCAGCCCTTGTTCACGCAGCAGCGATTGCACCGCCTCAAGTACTTGGCAACCGGGACGGGGGAACACCGTGATGCGGCCATCCAGCGGATCGACCTCCACCGAGGAAACCTCGCTCAAACGCTCCAGCATGCGTCGCGCCACACCTGCGCCTTGCGCGCTGAACGACACCGCGCCGTGATACCGCGAGCGTGTTTCCAGCTCCGCCGGGGTGGCGTCGGCCAGCAGGCGGCCTTCGGCGATGATCACCACGCGACTGCACAGCGCATGCACTTCTTCCAGCAAGTGGGTGGAAATGAGGATGGTCCGATCGCGCGCCATCGAGTCGATCAACCCCCGTACCTGATGCTTCTGGTTGGGATCGAGCCCGTCGGTCGGTTCATCCAGCATCAGTGCCGGTGGATCATGGATGATGGCCTGCGCCAACCCGACACGGCGCCGAAACCCCTTGGACAAGGTGTCGATGGGCTGCATGAGCACCTCCTCCAGCTCCAGCCGTGCAATCACGTCGTCAAACCGGTTCCAGGCATTGTCGCCTTTCAAGCCACGGGCGCGGGCAATGAACCACAGAAACTCGCGCACCGTCATTTCGTCATAACTGGGTGCACCTTCGGGCAGGTAGCCCAGTGCACGACGTGCTTCCAGCGGTTGCGTGCGCACGTCGAAACCGCACACGCGCGCGGTTCCCGAACTTGGCGCCAGAAACCCCGAAATCATGCGCATGGCGGTGGACTTGCCGGCGCCATTCGGCCCGAGCAGGCCCAGCACCTGGCCTGGCTCGGCACGCAGCGTCAAGCAATCCACGGCCGTCAATGAACCATAGCGGCGTGTGAGCTGGTCGGTTTCAATCATCGCTCGTGTCCGGCACGTCGCGTCAGCCGACGCGGCTGCCACTGTAACGCATGACTCTCGAACCATTCCGCCGCGTCCATTGCGAAACATGCAGGGCGGCGTGCCAGGGTCCGGCCACGCCGGTGCTGTTGGCGTGCATTTCTGCGCGCGGCAGCGACACGGCTCCGATGACACGGTGCCTCATCGCCCACCGGATGCGCTTCTGCAGGCGTGGCCACCACGGCGCCTGCAAAAAAGCCCCCGTCCAAACGGCGGGGGCTTTTTCGACTCGACACACGCGATCAGTCGGCCGTGCTGGTTGCATTGGCCGGTGCGCTGGCAGCACTGGCCGGTGCGCTGGCGGCGTTGGCCGGTGCGCTGCTGGCCCAGGCGGGAAGGCTCGGCTTGATACCGGCTGCCTGCTCGGGCGTCTGATCCGGTCCGTCCTCAAGCGGCAGGAAGACCTCGAAACCCTGGCGATCATAGGCCACTTCCTTGCCGTTCGGAAGCTTGCTTTCGTAAGCACGAACCTGCACGTCATAAGGCGGCTGATTGACCGCATCGAACGGATAACCATGGGTTTCGGCGTAAGCCTTCAGGCGCAGACGCGTCGGGGGAATGCCGGCCGGCGAGCCGTACCACACGCCTTGCAGGGCCTTGCCGCCAAAAGCCAGCAAGCCGCGCACGTCGGCCGTGACGATCAAACGACCCTGATCGTCACGCATGCCGGCTTTGGACGTCGGTTTGCCGGAACTTGCGGCCGACGCCGGTGCGCTGCCGGCAGCGGCGATACTGCCGGCGGATGCCGTGCTGTCGGACACGGCGACACTTGCGGTTTCCGCCGTGCTGGACGCGCCCTCGGCAGCGCCGCCCGCGGCAGGCTTGTGCGCAGCCGTCAGGGTGTAGGTCTGATCATTCATTTCGACAGTATCGCTGTCGATGGGAATGGCCACGTCGAAAGTGACCTTCTCGTTGCCGTAATTGGTGGTAAAACGAACGCGCGATCCGGCCTGATGCACGCCCAGCTTCTTCATGGCGGCGTCGATTTTCGCCACGGCGGCATCGGTCGCGGCGTCCACATCGGTGAGATTGCGCTTGGCCGACGTGGATACCAGCAGAATCGGCTGCTGCGGACGTTCGACGATCTTCGGCTTCAGATCGGAATAGTCCAGATTCGGGATGTTGGCGAGAAAGTCACCAACGTTTTTCAGGCTGCCCTGGATCATGCCATCGGGTCGGCCATGGATGTACAGGCCGGAATAACGGTCGATGAGGTTCCAGCCATAGTCGACGTCATATGACCAGGTGATGTCGACCAGTTTCTGCGATTGGCCGGTGCGTTGCAGATTGATGCTGAAACGCTTGTCGGCGCCGTGCCAATCGTTTTCCAGCGCCCATACGATGGTCGCGTTACCTTGTTGCTGCACGTTCTCGAAGCCCGGCTTGTCGGACTTGATGGTCAACGTCCCGTTGCTCACGTTGTCATCATTGCTGGTCCAGCTGACGCTGGAACCCACGCCGTACCACTTGCCCGCTTTCTGCTGGTATTGCAACTGGGGGTCGTACGAACGCAGCACGGCGTAATTGGGGAATGTGCGGAAATTGTCGAGCACGTCGTAAACGTGGCGAATATCCTTGCTGACCGTGGTCGAGCGTTCGATATGTCCCGACGAAGGCAGGGCGACACCCACGATCACGGCCAATATGAGCACGATGATCAGGGCAGTAATAAGTTCTAACAGACGCGTCATTCGAGCAGTCTCCGAGCCTTTTGACCTTGGCGCACGCGACCATTGTCGGCCGGGACGCCACCAAAACGAGATGCCTCAAGAGCGACCCCTTGACGACACCGAAGGGTCTGATGTTACTGGTTCCATCGCTGTCGGGCTAGTGGGGCCGGAACACGGTCCCCGAACGCCATCCGCAGCAAATCAGACGATGCCGAGCTCCAGCGCTTTCAGGACCGCACGGGTGCGATCACGCACGCCCAGTTTCGACAGGATGTTGGAAACGTGGTTTTTTACCGTGCCCTCAGCCACATGCAGCGAATTGGCGATTTCCTTGTTGCTGTAGCCACCTGCCAGAAGGCGCAGGATCTCCGTCTCGCGGCCGGTCAGCGGATCCGGCTGCTCCAGACTCGTGAATTGGTTCTGGATGCGATCGACACCAGCCAGCAAGCGCTGGGTGACCGCCGGCGCCACCAGTGAGCCGCCGTCGGCCACGGTTCGTACCGCTTCCACCAACTGTTCCAGCGACACGTCCTTGAGCAGATAACCGCGCGCGCCCGCCTTCAAACCAGCCAATACAAGCTGATCGTCGTCGAACGTCGTCAAAATGACTGTCGGCGGCAACGCTCCACGCAAGTTCAATGTCTGCAACACTTCGATGCCGCTCATTTCCGGCATGCGCAGATCCAGCAGCATCACGTCCGGCTTCAGTTGCGGCACCGTGGCCACGGCCTGCGTGCCGTCGGCGCATTCGGCCACGACGCTGATGTCGTCGGCCAGATCCAGCAACGAACGTATCCCCTGCCGCACGATGGTTTGGTCGTCCACCAGACATACTGAAATCATGAAAACTCCCCGTCATTGGTCGAAGGATCGAGCCGGTCACGCATGCGCCGGGCCGACAGTGGATTCGGATGGATCCGTGGCAAAGCCGATTTCCGGCGCAAGCGGCAGCCATGCCTTGAGCTCGAAACCGCCCTGTCGACCGGTATTGACCTCCAGTCGCCCGCCGAATTCGGCCAGACGTTCGCGCATCCCCGTCAGCCCGTTGCCGGGATGCAGGTGCGTCGCTCCGCAACCGTCGTCGCGCGCCAGCAGATGCAGTTCGTTGCCCGCCACGCGTTCGAAGCGCAGCCACAGGTTGCGCGCATCCGCATGACGCACGGCATTGGTCACGATTTCCTGCACGCAACGCAACAGTATCTGGGCCCGACGCGGATCTTCCACGGCAAAGCGCGGCGGCACATCCAGGTGCACGGCCAGGGCCGGCACGCCTTCGATCAAACCTTTCAGCGCCTGGGTCAGATCCAGCGCATCGTCCTGGCGCATCTCGCTGACGACCTCGCGCACATCGGCCAGGAGGTGTTTGGCCGTGGCTTGCGCCTTGCGCACGTGTTCGACGGCCGGTCCGCGGGTCAAATGACTGGCCACTTCGAGGTTCAAGGTCAGCGCGGTGAGGTGATGACCCACCAGGTCGTGCAATTCGCGCGCGATGCGGATGCGCTCGGCGATTCGACTCGATTCGGCCAGCAACGCGCGCGTTGCACGCAATTCGGAATTGAGCTGCCGCTGATGCTCGCGTTCCTCCGCTTGCTGACTGGCAACCATCGAGGTGACGAACATCAATGCCGACAAGCCCAGATACAACGCGGCCTGCAGCAAGGCCGAGCCCAGGCCGTACTCCGGAAAACTGATCAGTACCGGAATCAGCGCCAGGTTCTGGAAAATCATCCAGGCCAGCCCCAGCCACAACGGCAGCGTCCACGGCAACACCACCGAGATCACCACCATCAGCAAGGCGGACAGGCCGCTGTGGCTGTACCAGCCGATCGCCAGCGCGGCGCTGGTCACCACGGCCAATCCAAGCAGTTTGAGCGCCCAATAGCGGCGGGACCCGAGGCGATGGGTCAACGCCCAGTACACCAACCCGAACGCCACGTAACACAACGACCACAACAACAAAGCCGTATTGGACCGATCCAGCTCGGTCAGCCGCTCCACGGCCCAATTGGTCACCAGCGGCACCCCCACGCACAGGTAGGCGAAAAATGCCGCGTAACGCAACAGACGGACGTGGGTGAAATAAGGCCGGGCCATGGCTTCGCATCATTAGGGATACACGGCACACGCGCAAGCGCCCGAAGTCATGGCCGTGCATAGGCCACA
Source organism: uncultured Rhodanobacteraceae bacterium (assembly GCA_964608595.1). Classification (GTDB taxonomy): domain Bacteria; phylum Pseudomonadota; class Gammaproteobacteria; order Xanthomonadales; family Rhodanobacteraceae; genus Oleiagrimonas. The sequence continues at coordinate 26,798 of CAZSOU010000012.1, read as the reverse complement.
AGTCCTGCCTGGTGCCGGTCGCCACCCGGCCGCGGAAAAGCAACGCCGATTTAACCGAACAACGGCGTACACGTGGCATAATGCGGCACAGCCCGCGAGGAGCACATCCCGCGTTCCCCGCACCCTGAAATACGGAGTACAAACGAATGGTTCTGGCCATCCGTGACGTGCACGAGCACGACCTGGATGCCGTTCTTGCGTTGAACAATGCTGCCAGCGGCGGCATTTCACCCATGGATCGCACCCAGCTGCAGCACTTCTACCAAATTGCCGATTATTTTCGCGTCGCCGAAATGAACGGCCACGTGGCCGGCTTCCTGATCGCGTTGCGTGAAAACGCCGATGCCCGGGGCGCCAATTTCCGCTGGTTCAAGCAGCGCTACGAACGCTTCGTCTACATCGACCGCATCGTGGTGGCCAACACGTACCGGCGCCACGGTCTCGGCCGTGTGTTCTATTCGGACGTGCAGAGCTTTGCCGAACCGCGCGCGCCGATGCTGACCTGCGCCGTGGATCTGGAGCCGCGCGATGACGTGGCCGTGCTTTTCCATGGTACATACGGCTTCCATGAAGTCGGCCAGCAAATGCTGCCCGACGGTGAACACCACGTGGGGCTGTTGAGCAAGGATCTCGAAAGCCACGCGTTCGTACGCGAACGCTACGGCAGCGAAGAGGCGCTTCCGGACGTACCCTGGCTCGCCAACCGTCTGCCCCTGGAATCCCCTCCCATGACCGACTTCCGGTGCGCATGAATACGGCTGTATCCAGTGGTGAAACACCATGCGACGTGCGTTTCGGCCAAGTCGGTCTGGCTTGCGTGCGGGTGCGTGAAGCCAACCCCGCCGCCATTTGCGAAGACCTCGAGCGCCGCTTGCATTCGGCTCCGCAAATGTTTTCCCGTACCGCCGTGGTGCTCGATTTGAGTCACCTCTCCGCCCTGCCCGACGATGGCACTGTGGATGCGCTGCTCGAGGCCGTGCGCGCGGCCGGCATGTTACCGGTCGGCCTCGCCTACGGCGACAGCCAGACCGAAGCCCTCGCCCAGCGCATGGGGCTGCCCACCATCGCCCGTTTCCGCGAGGCTTTCGAACGTGCCGGTGTCGGCACTGCTGCGCCCTCGCCTGCCACGACTGACGCCCCGGAAGCTCCCGTGGCGACCAATCCCGCGCCGGCACAACCCCTGACAGGGCAACAACACAATCGCAACGTGCGTTCGGGGCAGCAGATTTATGCCCGAGACCGCGATTTGACCATCACCGCCGGCGTCGCCAACGGCGCGGAGGTCATCGCCGATGGCTCGATTCACGTATATGGCGCACTGCGCGGGCGTGCGCTTGCCGGCGCCCAGGGTGACGAGGACGCGCGCATTTTCTGTACCGATTTCCGCCCCGAGCTGGTCTCCATCGCGGGGCATTACCGTGTGTTCGAAGAAATTCCCCGATCATTCGAAGGCCGAGCCGTACAATGCCGGCTGGAAGGTGAAAAACTGCTGATCGAAAAACTGTAACCGTCGCAGCACAATCCAACTATCGTCCACAGGGCAACCACAGTCATTCGGAGAGTCACCTTGGCAGAAATCATCGTCGTTACCTCCGGCAAGGGTGGGGTCGGCAAAACCACCACCAGCGCGTCATTGGCCACCGGCCTGGCGCAGGCCGGCAAAAAAGTCGCCGTCATCGATTTCGATGTCGGCTTGCGCAACCTCGACCTGATCATGGGCTGCGAACGCCGCGTCGTGTATGACTTCGTCAACGTCATCAACGGCGAAGCCACGCTCAAGCAGGCCCTGATCAAGGACAAGCGCCTGGAAAACCTCTACGTTCTGGCTGCCTCGCAAACGCGCGACAAGGATGCGTTGACCCAGGAAGGCGTGGAAAAAGTGCTGGACGACATGGCCGAAGACGGCTTCGATTACATCGTCTGCGACTCGCCCGCCGGCATCGAAAAGGGCGCGCACCTGGCCATGTACCTGGCGGATCACGCCGTCGTCGTGGTCAACCCGGAAGTGTCTTCGGTACGTGATTCGGACCGAATTCTCGGGCTTCTGGCGAGCAAGACCCGTCGCGCCGAACGCGGCGACGGCGACATCAAGCAACATCTCCTGCTGACCCGCTACAACCCGGCTCGCGTGGCCTCGGGTGAAATGCTCAGCGTCGCCGATGTCGAAGACATTCTGGGCATCAAGGTCGTCGGCGTCATTCCCGAATCCGAGCAGGTGCTGGCCGCCTCCAACGCCGGTGTTCCGGTCATTCTGGACACCAACGCCCATGCCGGCCACGCCTACACCGATGCCGTGGCACGCATTCTGGGCGAAGACCGCGCCTTGCGTTTCACCGAGGCCCCGAAGAAAGGGCTGCTCAAACGCATGTTCGGAGGCTGAATTCCATGAGCATCCTTGATTTTCTCCGCGCCAAACCGAAAAACACCGCCAACATCGCCCGCGAACGCCTGCGCATCATCGTCGCTCAGGAGCGCGGCAGCCGCGGCGGCCCCGATTACCTGCCCCTGTTGCGCAGTGAGCTGCTGGAAGTGATTCGCAAATACGTCCACGTCGGACCCGAGGCCGTACAGATCAACGTGGAAAGCGAAGGTGGTCAGGAACTGCTGGAGCTGTCGGTGGCATTGCCCGAAAACGACGGCGAAGAGGCCAAGAGCGGGACGTGAACGGGACTCGGGACTCGGGAACGTCGAATCACCTCCTGTTTTCCGCAAGTGCCGCATCCGTTCTCGTCGTTTCGACTCCGGCATCGATGCCCGTCCACCCCGAGACACCGAAAGGTGTCTCCAAACCGTCGAGGCAATGCGCGCGGTGGACGGACACGCGATGTCATGTGACCTTTGGCCCGGACATCACGCCCAGTCATGCCTGAAACCATCGCCACCGCCGACGTGCTGACCCTGGCCGACATCGATGTCGAAGCCGCGGCCGATCTGCTCGCCGGTCACGGTCTGAGGCTGCACCAGGTGGCCGATGGCGCACCGATCCCGGGTAGTTACTGGGGGGAACCGGAAGCCGGCATCATCGGTCACGATGTCTACGCGCGAGCCGACACGCCGGTCCACTCGCTCTTGCACGAAGCCTGCCATCTCATCGTTCTGCCACCGGAGCGCCGGGCCACGGTGCACACCAATGCCACCGACTCGACCGACGAAGAAGACGCCACCTGCTATCTGCAGATTCTTCTGGCAGACAAGCTGCCCGATGTTGGCCGGGACCGTGTGATGACGGACATGGATACCTGGGGCTACAGCTTTCGTCTCGGCTCGACCCGTGCCTGGTTCGAGCACGATGCCGCCGATGCCCGTCAATGGTTGCACGACCATCGATTGCTCATCGACGGTGCCGCACAGACACGAAGGTCGTCAGACGCCACCTTGAGCGACTGACGATCTCGCGTGATGCCGCATCGTGCATGCCGGCTGAAACAGGAACCGCCACGAGTCGCCACCCGCGGCGGCCCGTGACTCAGGACTTGGAACTGGCCGGAGCGGTTTTGGAGCCCGGCATCTGGCCGAAACGCAAATCGGCAACGGTACCCTTGCTGTCGCAAGCGACCTGAGCGGCAAGATCGCCCTTGTCAAAGCTCACCGGCATCAGAATCACGGTATAACCCTTGATCTGCCGTCCCTGAGCCGCTTTGCCGGCGCTTTTCAGGTTGCCGAACTTGCCGGTCAATTGACCCCACATTTTCTGCAACTTGCTCTTGTCCACGCCCAGGCTGGATTCAAACGACGCGCTGGCCTTCGAGAAATGACCGTTTTTCATGTTGTCGAGCACGTTGCTGCCGATCTGGCTGCACTTGTTGATCTGTGCCGCGGATGCCGGCGTCGAGGCCGGCTGCTGTTTGGCCTGCGGCTGGGCCTGGGCCGCCTGCGGTTGTGCCTGCACCGGCTGCGCTTGCGCCACGCCTGCCGCCAGGAGGGCCATGGAAGGAATCAGGATCATCGACATGCGTTTCATGCTTGTCTCCAGTGGGGTGTGAGGGGAACGGCCATCGACAACACGATCCATGGCCGTCATGTGGCATGAAAACGGGCACATTGAACGGAATCGATCGCATGTTCCCCGAAAATTCGGTAACCACCCCCGTCATCCTCAGGGTCAAGCCAACCGAGCGTCAAGCCCACCGGACGCGTCGCATTCATGTTTGTCCCGTGCATGGGCACGTCGCTGTTTTTTCGGTATGCTTGCCGCTCGGAGATGGCATGCCTCCCGCCCTTCGGCAAACCGCCTCGCGGCCACCCACCGCCGGCTGATGATGCCTGCACCGCCGGTTTCCGGAGGCGCAGGCGCATGTCTGACTTCCTGGCCGTCTTGTCACGTTGTCGGGAGGTTTCGCATGGGTTTGACTGCTTTGTTTGCCGTAGGCGCAGGTGCCGCGCTTGGTGCCTGGCTGCGCTGGTTGCTGGGCATTTTGATGAACCCGCTGTTCCCCACGCTGCCCCTGGGCACGCTGGCCGCCAATCTGCTGGGCGGCTTTCTGATGGGCCTGACACTGGGCGTTTTTGCCCACTACCAACACCTGGCGCCGGGATGGCGATTGTTCATCACCACCGGGTTCCTCGGCGGGCTGACCACGTTCTCCACGTTTTCCGGCGAAGCCGTCACGTTGTTGCTGCGCCAGCAATACGGCTGGTTTGCCGCACACGTCGGCGTGCATGTCGCCGGTACGCTGGCGGCCACCATGGTTGCTTTCTCGTTGATCCGTTTCATGTTTCGTGCCTGACAGGAGATCCGTCATGAACCCTCCGCCCAATTCAGAACGCCCCGGCGTCAACTTGCGTTTTTTCATGCACTCGGATGCACGCCACGACGGCATGTTGTTGTCCGAATGGCTGTTGGAGCAGGCCAGACGCGAACATTTGGCCGGCGGTTCGGTGTTCCGCGCCATCGCCGGTTTCGGTCGGCACGGCGTGCTTCACGAAGAAGCATTTTTCGAACTGGCCGGCAAGCAGCCGGTCGTCGTCGAATTCGTGCTCGAGGAAACCGACGCCGTGCACTTGCTTGAACTGGTACGCCAAGCGCAAGCGGAGCTGGTTTACACACGCACTGCCATCCGGTTTGGCGTATTGGGCAAACCGGCCGCACAATAGATATGATCAAGCATTCGCCTTGTACAGAGACGACAAGACATCCACGCACATCAACCGACGGGTCTGCCCGTCATGAGGAGGCAATGTGAGTCAGGATTCGCTGAAGGCGCGCGCCGAGGAGCTGCTCGGTCATGCCGGGATTCGCATCAACGGCGAAGCACCCACCGATATCAAGGTGCACGACGAGAACCTCTATTCGCGCGTCTTCGCGCACGGCTCGCTGGGCCTCGGCGAAGCCTACATGGACGGCTGGTGGGACGCAGACGATCTACCCGGCTTTTTCACCCGTGTGCTCGGCTCGCATCTGGATGAAAAAATGCGCAATCTGGGCACGCTGATCGCGCACCTCAAGGCCAAATACATCAACGAACAGCGCGGCAAGCACGCTTTCGAAATCGGCAAGGCGCATTACGACACCGGCAACGACCTGTTCGCGAAAATGCTCGGCAAACGTCTGGTGTATTCCTGCGGTTACTGGGCCAGGGCCGACAATCTCGATGACGCCCAGGAGGCCAAGCTCGACCTGATCTGCCGCAAGCTCCGCCTGGAGCCCGGCCAGAAAATCCTCGACATCGGTTGCGGCTGGGGCGAAGCGCTGAAATTCGCCGCTGAACGCTACGGCGTGCAAGGCGTGGGCGTCACCGTGTCCGAAGAACAAGCCAAATTCGCGCGCGAGCTGTGTCAGGGGCTGCCCATCGAGATCCGTCTGCAGGACTATCACGAGCTCGACGAAACCTTCGACGCCGTGTATTCGATCGGCATGTTCGAGCACGTCGGAGGCAAGAATTACCGCGACTACTTCGAGGTCGTGCGACGCTGCCTGAAACCGGATGGTTTGTCGGTTCTGCACTGCTGCGGCAGCAACGCCACACCGGCGCAACCGGATCCGTGGATCGAGAAATACATTTTCCCCAACTCCGTGATTCCGGCGGCCAGCCAGGTCACGGTTGCACTGGAAAACCTGTTCGTGGTCGAGGACTGGCACAATTTCGGCACCGACTACGACCTCACATTGATGGCGTGGATCGAGAATTTCGATGCCGCGTGGCCCGAGCTGTCGCAAAGCTACGACGAGCGTTTCCGGCGCATGTGGCACTTTTACCTGGCCTGCTCGGCGGCCATTTTCCGCTGTCGTCGCGATCAGTTGTGGCAAATTACGCTGAGCCCCGACGGCGTCCCCGGCGGCTATCGCGTGCCGCGTTGAACCCGGTTGATGCAAGGCACATCTCATGCACGACGGCGCCGGCGTCGACATGGCCCTGCGCCGTCGCACATGAGATGCGGTCCTGCCCGATGAACGATTTTTGTGAAGGATTCCTGCACATGGTTTTTTCCCTTTTTTGCCGCATCGCGCGCACCCTCTGGATGGCGATGCTGCTGTGCGTGGCGCTCACGACAACCGCGTGGGCAGCGCATCCGGCTCTGTGGCAGGCGCACGATGCCGACACCACCGTGTACTTTTTCGGCACCGTGCATGCCTTGCCCAAGGATGCCGACTGGCATTTCCCGGCGCTGGACAAGGCACTCGATGCCAGCGACGTCCTGTATATCGAGGCAACGGACGCCGACACCGCCACATTGGCTCCGCTGGTAATGAAATACGGTCTGGACCGATCACACCCGCTGTCGGACAAGCTCACGCAAAAAGAAAACGGGCTGTTGAAACAGGCCGTCCAGCGTCTCGACCTGCCCGGCGGCATGACCGCGATGAACATGATGAAGCCATGGCTGGCCGGCATCACCATCGCCACGGCCCCTCTACTCAAGGCCGGATACGATCCCAAACTGGGGGCCGACAAGCAGTTGCAAACGCAAATGGAAAAGGCCGACAAGCCCGTCAAGGGGCTGGAATCGGCCAAAAAACAGATCCTTATCCTGACCCGGCTGCCCGAATCGGCGCAATTGCACCTGCTGCGTCAGTCGCTCAACGACTACGAAAATGCCGACGCCATGCTGAAGACCATCGTCACGGCCTGGATGCATGGTGACGTGAAGTCACTGGCCCACACCATCGTCGTCAAGATGAAGAAACGTTCGCCGAAGCTTTATCAGTCGCTGATCGTGAAACGCAACAAGCATTGGGCCGACAAGATTGCCGACATCATGAAAACCACGCCAGGCACCATTTTCGTCGCCGTCGGCGCGGGGCATCTCGCGGGTCCCGACCGTGTCCAGCTTCAGCTCGAAAGCAAGGGCATCCCGACCCGCCGCATCAACGACTGAACGGCAACCGCAAGCAAATACATGAACATTCAAAGCAATTACGAACAGATTCCGCTGCGTGAATACGCCGAGCGCGCTTACCTCGATTACTCCATGTACGTGGTGCTCGATCGCGCCCTGCCCTTCGTCGGCGACGGCCTCAAACCGGTACAACGGCGCATCATCTATGCCATGAGCGAACTGGGCCTGGCCGCCAGCGCCAAACCCAAGAAGTCCGCGCGCACCGTCGGTGACGTGATCGGCAAATTCCATCCGCATGGCGACAGCGCGTGCTACGAAGCCATGGTGCTGATGGCGCAGCCGTTCTCGTGGCGTTACCCGCTGATCGACGGCCAGGGCAACTTCGGCTCGCCTGACGACCCCAAGAGCTTCGCGGCGATGCGCTACACCGAGTCGAAGCTGCGCCCGATCGCCGATGTGCTGTTGGGCGAGCTGGCGCATGGCACGGTCGATTGGACGCCCAATTTCGACGGCACCCTCAACGAGCCCGGCTGGCTGCCGTCACGCCTGCCGCACGTACTGTTGAACGGTTCCATGGGCATTGCCGTGGGTATGGCCACCGACATCCCTCCGCACAACCTGCGCGAAGTCGCCACCGCCTGCATCCGCTTGCTGGACGAACCCGAAGCCAGCGTCAGCGACCTCGCCGAGCACGTGCAAGGTCCGGACTACCCGACAGCGGCGGAAATCATCACGCCGCGCAAGGATCTGCTCGCCATGTACGAAGGCGGCACCGGCTCGGTTCGCGCACGCGCCGTGTACACCAACGAAAAGAACGGCAATGTGGTGGTCACGGCCCTGCCGCACCAAGTCAGCCCGTCCAAGGTCATCGAGCAGATTGCCGCGCAAATGCGTGCCAAGAAGCTGCCGATGCTGGATGATCTGCGCGACGAATCCGATCACGAAAACCCGATCCGCCTGGTTCTGGTACCGCGCTCCAACCGCGTCGATACCGAACAGATGATGCAGCACCTGTTCGCCACCACCGACCTGGAAAAGAGCTACCGCGTCAACCTCAACATGATCGGCCTGGACGGCCGTCCGCAAGTCAAGAACCTCAAGACGATCCTCGGCGAGTGGTTGAAGTTTCGTACCGATACCGTCAGGCGACGCCTCGAGCATCGTCTGGACAAGGTCGAAAAGCGCCTGCATCTGCTGGAAGGCCTGCGCATCGCTTTCCTCAACCTGGATGAAGTGATCCGCATCGTGCGCACGGAAGACGAGCCCAAACCGGTACTGATGAAGCGCTTCAAGCTCACCGAGACGCAGGCCGACTACATTCTGGAAACCAAACTGCGCCAACTCGCGCGTCTGGAAGAAATGAAAATCAACGCCGAGCGCGATCAACTGGAAGAGGAGCGCGCCCGCATCAACGTCCTGCTGAAATCCAGAGCCAAGCTCAAAACGCTGATCAAGAGCGAGATCCGCGCCGATGCCGAGAAATACGGCGACGAGCGCCGCTCGCCGCTGGTCGAACGCGATACCGCACAAGCGCTGGATGAAAGCGCGCTGATTGCATCCGAACCGATCACCGTGGTGCTGTCCGAGAAAGGCTGGGTACGCGCCGCCAAGGGTCACGATGTGGAGGCCGAAGGCCTCAACTATCGTGGCGACGACGCACTCGGCTCGTGGACGCGCGCGCGCACGAATCAACAAGTCGCCTTCATCGATTCCACGGGTCGCAGCTACTCCACGGCAGCGCACACGTTGCCTTCGGCTCGCGGCAACGGCGAACCGCTGACGGGGCGGTTCAGCCCGCCCGCCGGCGCCCGCTTCGACGCCGTGGCAAGCGGCGACAAGGACACCCGGCTCATTATCGCCAGCACCTTCGGTTACGGCTTCGTGGCGCGTTTCGAGGCGATGCTGTCGGGCAAGAAGGCCGGCAAACAATTCATCAACCTGCCCGACGACGCCCACGTGCTGACGCCGGTCGTCAGTGCCGAGCCGGCGCGCGACCGCATCGTGGTGGTCACCACCCAGGGACATCTGCTGATGTTCTCGGTCGCCGAATTGCCCGAACTCGACAAGGGCAAGGGCAACAAATTGATCGAAATACCCAAAGCCAGGCTGACCTCCGGCGATGAGCGCGTGGCCGGCATCGCCGTGGTTGCCGAGGGCAGCGGCGAAGTCACCCTGTTCGCCGGCCAGCGCAAACTCACCTTGCGTTGGAATGATCTGGTCGAATACGGCGGCAACCGCGCGAGCCGCGGCAGTCTTTTGCCCCGTGGATTGCGACGTGTCGAGCGCATCATCACCAGTGGCTGACGCTTTCGATGCCACTGGACAGGGGCACATCACATGCGCGACAGCGTTACGGTTTCAACATGCCGCGAGGATGTCGCGCATGCGATGCGCTCCTGCAATGGATGGAGTGATGCCCGCGGCCTTTCTGGAGAAACACCATGCATGGTGAATACAAAATGCCCGGCGGCAAGTTGATCGTGGCCGACATCGAAGTCGATGATGGCCGTCTGTCGCAGGTGCAGATCAGCGGTGATTTCTTTCTCGAACCGGACACCGCCCTCGACACGATCAATCAAGCGCTGTTGCAACAGCCGGCCGCCAGCGACGAAGATGCGCTGACGCACGCCGTCGAGCACGGGCTTGGCGACGATGTCAGCATGTACGGCATTTCCGCCCGCGCCGTCGCCGTGGCCGTTCGCCGTGCACTGGAGTCGCAAACATGAGCCGCACGCACTGGAACGATCACGACTGGCAACTGATCCACGAAGCGCCGCAGGAACCGGCATTGCACATCGCGCTCGATCAGGTGCTGACCGACGCGGTCGCCGCCGGTGATCGCCCGCCGATTTTGCGTTTCTGGGAATGGAATTCGCCCTGCGTGGTCATCGGACGTTTCCAGTCGCTGAAAAACGAAGTCGACGCCGAAGGTGCGCGCCGTCACGGCGTGAATGTGGTGCGACGCATCAGCGGCGGCGGTGCCATGTTCATGGAAGCCGGCAACTGCATCACCTACTCCATTTACGCGCCCGAATCGATGGTCGAAGGCATGTCGTTCCAGGAGTCCTACGCCTTTTTCGATCAATGGGTCATCGACGCATTGGGCGATCTCGGGATCAAGGCGTGGTACCAGCCGCTCAACGACATCACCTCGCCGGGTGGCAAAATTGCCGGCGCCGCCCAGGCCCGACGCGGCGGCGTCGTGCTGCACCACACCACCATGGCCTACGACATCGATGCCGCCAAGATGCTGCAGGTGCTGCGCATCGGCCGCGAAAAACTTTCGGACAAAGGCACCACCAGCGCCGCCAAGCGCGTCGATCCGCTGCGCAGCCAGACCGGAATGGCCCGACAGGACATCATCGCGCACATGATCGACACCTTCGACCAACAACACGGCCTGCGCGGAAACCGTCTGCTTGCCAGCGAACTCGCCGCGGCGCAAACGCTCCACGACGACAAGTTCGGCACCGCCGCATGGACCGGTATCGTGCCCTGAAAAACCTTCACGTCGACCCGCCGGGCGTCGCGCCGCTGCTCGTTCAATAGACGATGACCCGATCACCAACCCTGACGTGCTGGTACAGCCATTTGGCTGCCTTGTAGTCATAAAGCTGCGTGCACCCGTGCGAGCCCACGCCGTAACCGTCGCGGAAAAAGTCATCCGAATAGTGCACGGCCACGTTGTCGCTGTAGAAGAGCGAATACGGCATCGGGATGCGCTGGCCGAAAAGTCTGGAGACCTCGTTCCAGTTCCGGTACCAAACCTTGAACTCCCCCTCCGGACTTTCATAGCCCTTGCGCGCAAACTGCGCCTCGCGCGTCAATTTGATCTTGCCGTCGACGACGTATGAGAGTCGATCCTGCTCCTTGGAGATGCAGATCACTCGCCCGGTCAGGCATCTCGGGTCGAGCTTCTGCGTCAGCGTGTTTCGGGGCGGCGCATCGAACAGTTGGGAGTAGCTGGGGTTGTATGTCGCCTTCACCAGACGGCTCCAGGCCCGTTCATCCATGACGTCGCTGGGCGGAAGGTTCTCGCTGACCCGATAGGCGCGAATGGCATGCTTGGTCGCCTTGTCCAGGTTGCCGTCGATATCGCCGTGATACAGCCCGAGCTGCCGCAAGCGATGCTGAACCTCCTTGATGTAAACGGTCTGCTCCGGGCTCGTGAACCATGGGCCGACATTGCGATTGGCAAGCTCGGCCTTTGTCGGTGCGGGCGTCTTTGCAAGCAACGCATCCCAGGTTGCCTGATCCACCTTGCCCGTCACCGGCAAACCCTGGTCTTGCTGAAACCGCTTCACTGCCGCCTGCGTTTTCATGCCGAACCGGTCGGTCACATCAAGCAATGCAAGGTCGTGGGCATGACGCAACCGCACCTGCAACGCACGTACCTGTGTGCCGGACATGCCATAGCTCCACGGTCTGACCAGGGTCGTACCTGGCGGCGAAGACGGCAAGTTGGCGCCCACTGCCGACGGCGCCCAGATCAACAACGAAAACAATGAAATGATGGTGACGACGCGATTTGTCTGGGACATGAATATTCGGTTGCGCGCAGTAACGGTATCTGGGTAACGACACCACTACCATTGGGCACGACGGCACGAAGGTCAAGCCGACCATGGCCCTCACCACCCGGGCCTCCCCTCAAGCCACCGCATGCACATGACAAATCGGCGCGCGCCGTTCAAACGCTCCCGACCCGCCAGCAGGCTGGACGCGCCAGGCTCAACAGACGCGCCGACGCAAGCCCGCAAATACGCCCATCAGCAGCGCACCGAATCCGAACAACCCCAGCGTGCCCGGCTCGGGCACGGATACCTGCGGCGGGGCCAGCCAGTAGGACACGGTGCCGATGCCGGCGCTGGAATGATTGGTCTCGGGATCGAAGGAGGTATACACGAAAGCGTTCGGTCGCATGAACCATGAATTGCTGGGAAGACTGATCAGGCTGCAGTTTCCTCCCGTCGCGGGGCAATGGTTTCCGATCGAAAATTGGGTCAACTCGCCGAGTGCGTTGAATGTCAATACGCCGGTGTTGGCAGTGTCCGCATCGTATGTGATGCCATTCAACGTGAATTCGAGAGCCGTAAGCAATCCGGCGGCGCTGTTGGAACCGCCGGGGACAATACTGCTGCTGTCATAAGAGAAGCTGCCAAGTGCCGTCGTCCCCCCGAGTGCCCCCGCGTTGATTTGCACCGAGAAGTCGTAATGGACGGGAGTCGCATCCGAGGTTGGCGCAAATGAAAGCGCGAACGCGGCTGCGGCGAAGATCAACAAACCGAATCTGGAACTGATGCGAGTCGACATCTTGGGTAGTCTCCTTGTGGTTGCAAACACTTGCCAAGCAGAAGTCGTGCCAGATCCATAACCATATGTTTTTACTTGATTAATTCGCCATCATGCCCACGCAAACCAGCGATCATGTAAATTTCGGCGACATTCCACGACGGGCCATCAGGGAGTCGCCGACCAACTCCACGCAGATGGCCCTGTTGCGGTCGGGACAGCAGTCTGCCATCACCACCAAGGCGATGCGGGTGCCCGGCGGGCACCCGTTTTTCAATGACGCAACGCACGGCTCAACCGCATCGGCGGATTCCGATGAACCATGCGGTGGTCGCCCGTCAAATGGGCTCCTGCAGGCGGGGTGGATCGGTGGTCGCGTCAGTTGGCCGTCCATGTGTTGTTGTCGCGATCGACATCCGGCAGTTTGCCGTCGGGGTCGATGGTGGCGGATTTGACGCGTTTGCTGCCGTCGACCATCACGTCGAATTGTTTGTGTTGTATCCACGTGGCAACCGGTACGCGCACGCGCTTGACGGTGCCGTCGACGTAAGTGACTTCCAGCGTTGCGGGCATGGGAAGTTTGTCCAGGCAGGCGACGGTGACCAGAGCGCCCTTGGGGGTTCCCTCGGTTTTCGGTACCGGGCGTCCGTTCGGGCCGGGTTTCGTGCCGCGGAAATACTTCACGTCGGTGACGGCCAGGTCGAGCTTCCAGTTGTGGCGGAACCAGCCGCGCCAGAACCAGGACAGGTCCTCGCCCGCGGCGCTGTCCATGGCGCGGAAGAAGTCCGACGGCGACGGGTGCTTGAAGGCCCAGGCATTCACGTATTGGCGGAAGGCGGCGTCAAAACGTTGCGGCCCCAGAATCTGGTTGCGCAGCAAGGTCAGCCCGTAGGCCGCCTTGAAATAGGTGACGGGATGGCGGTATTTCTCCTTGATGGCGTCGGCACGCGTGAGGATCGGCGGCGCATCGGCATCCTTCATGACCTTGACGATGTCTTTGGCCGGATTGCCGGTTTCAGGCGCATACTCGCTGTCCTTCTTGGGCGCGAACTGGCCATCGTGAGTCTTGCCCCATTGCGCCTGCGCCATGGCGTCGACGAAAGTATTGAAGCCCTCGTCCATCCATGCGTCGCGACGCTCGTTGGAGCCGACGATCATGGGAAACCAGGTGTGCCCGAATTCGTGCACGCCAAGCATGAACAGCCCGTAGCCCTTGGCCTTGTACCAGTCGAACACGATGCCCGGATATTCCATGCCGCCGGCAACACCCGCTTCGGCCACCGCGTTGGCCCACGGATAATTGAACCCGGTGTAGCGGGAAAAATATTCGATGGTGTATTTGACGCCCTGGGTCGAATCCTGCCAACCGTCCTTGCCGATGCTTTCCACCGGATACGCCGATTGCGCCAGAGCGTGCCGGCCGTTGGGCAGGTCGATGCGTGCCGCATCCCAGACGTAGGCTTTGGAGGCGCCGAAGGCGACATCGCGGGTGTTGTCCATGTGGAAATGCCAAGTCAGCGTGCCGCTTTGTTTCGGACGGCTGGATGGATCGTTGACCTCCGACGCCTTGCGGATCATCACCGTCTTTTCGCTGTTGCGTGCCTGCTTGAAGCGCCGCTGTTCGGTGGCGGTCAGCACATCCCCGGGGTTCATCAGTTTGCCGGAACCGACCACGATCATGTCCCACGGCACGGTCACCGCATAGTCGATGTCGCCGTATTCCAGATAGAACTCGTTGTTGAGGTAAGGCAACGTGTCCCAGCCGCGCAGGTCGTCATACACGCACAGGCGCGGAAACCATTGCGCGATCTCGAACACGTTGCCGTTTTTGGTCTTGTACCAGTCGGTACGGCCACCGAAACTGCCGGGCACGGTGTAGCTGTAGACGATGCGTACCTTGACCTTGCCGCCCCCGGCCTCGAGCGCGTCCGGCAAGTCGATGCGCATGCGCGTGTCGGACATGATGGTGTGCGCCTTGACGAAACCATCGGCACCCTGCACTTCCACCGAGGCTATGCGATAGCCGTCGGTATGCGCATCCGGCGCAGGCGCACGATCACTGCTGAAATTGCCGCGCGCATCCGCCTTGTAGCGGTTCTGGTCCATTTGCAGCCATAGAAAATGCAACCGGTCCGGGCTGTTGTTGGTATAGGTGATGGTTTCAGTTGCACGCAATGTTTTGGCTTTCGGGTCCAGTTCGGCCTGGATGGCGTAGTCGACATGATTCTGCCAATAGTCCGGACCCGGCATGCCGTTGGCCGACCGGTAGCGGTTGACCGGATATTGGTAATGAAACGGCGCGAAAGCCTTGACCGGATCATAGTGCGACGTGGCCGCCGCGGCGGAACCGGCGGAGAACAACAAGCCGGCGGTGCAGAAGGAAAGCAACAACGTTTTCATGAAAATCCCGTGGGAAGCGAGGGAGTGACCGCAACGGCGAATGCGCGGCCAACAACGTATCAGGAATGGATTTCGTGGCGGTATTCGGCCGGGATGTCGGCCTCGGGCCTCGCGTGGTGATACATGGCCCAGGTGATCTGCTGCATCAACCAGTGAGGATTCTCGCCCTTGGCGAACAGGTCGAAGTGCGTCTTGCCCGGCAGAAATTCCACTTCGGCGTCGGCGCCAACGTCATCCAGCACCTTTTTCAACCGATGCGCAGCGCCGTCCAGATAGAACGTGTCGGCAGTGCCCACGATCAGATGAATCTTGCCGTCCAGATCGGGCTTCAACTCGGGCCATTTCGTCTTGATGCGATGGGCGATGTCGTAATGGTCACGCCAATACTTGACGACCTCGGGATTCACGGCCCCCGTGTCGCGATTGAACATCGGTTCGGGGCGGCCATCCGCGCCGCGCGGCGAAAACACCCATTCGAACGAAGCCATCTGGCCGCCGTAGGGGCCCAGCACGCGCTCGAGTTGCGCAAACTGCTTGAAAGTGGCGATGACCTTGCCCTTCGAACGCACCAGGGGCCAGGGCGAGCCGTCCGGTTTGTAGTAGACATTGGCATCGGGCGCGTACAGATCCGGGCCGGTGAAATCGTGGAAATCACTGGAATCGGGCGAAGTCGACCAGGTACCACCGAACACTTCCGGGTAGCGCGTCTGCAGCCACAATGTCGCCCAGCCGCCGGACGAATGGCCGGTGAGAAAGCGACCGTCAACATCGCCATCCATGCGATATGTCGCCTCCAGTTGCGGAATCAGCTCGGTCGTCAGCGCGGTGCCCCACGGTCCGTTGTTGACCGAGTCGGCAAACTCATGCGTTCCGCGCGGGCTGGATTCGTCCAGAAACACCCAGATCATGGGCGGAATCTCGCCTTTCTGCATCTGCCCGAAAATCGTGGTCGCTTTCATGGCGAGGTAATTCAGCCGCGCGCCGTAACCGGGCGTGAAGTACACCGTGGGGTAATGCGCGGTGGTGTTCCGGTCGTAATCGGGCGGCAACAACACCCAGCCGCGGATATGCATCGGGCGGCCCCAGAACGCGCTCAGGGCCGAACTGAGGAAGTCGATCTTGCGGCTGTGAGCATGGGCGGCCTTGAGCGTTGGCGCCATTTTCTCGAACATCTTCCGATACTTGGGCGGCACATCCGTGGGCAATGTCCACGGCTTGCGTGCCGCCGGCAATGTGCGCTCCAGCTGCAAGGTCGGGATGGCGTCTTTTTTGCCGAAGGTCACTTCGACCACCGGGCTGACAAGGTCCCCCGGGCCGCGTCCGCTGAAGTTGTAGTCGTGATTGACATCCAGCACGGCCTGCATGTCGTACGTGCCCGGCGCCAATTCGGAAAAGCCCTTGGGGAAAGCCTGGGCGTCGGCATCGATCAACACGGATTTGCCGGACACCAGACCGACGACATTCATCGCCGCCACCGCCGTCTGCGTGGGGAAAAAGGCACTCGTGTCGACTTTTTCCACTTTGCCGCCTTGCGCCTTTTTTTCGGCCTTCTCGGCAGGAATGGCAAACAGCAGCAAGCGCCCCGAGGTTGGCTGGTCGGCTTTCACTTTCAGTGTCACCCGGAACACGCGATGGGCGGCAAGCGTGTGCGGCGTTGCCGCCATCGCCAGCGGCGTCGCCAACGCCAGCAGACCCATCACCGCGAACGAGCGGCATTTTCGCAACGTGAACATGAGTCGATTCCCTCGCATGACGGTCGCAACGTGGCCGTTTGCTGCAAACCGGCCGGCAAAGGGCAATGAAATAACACGAAATGGCGCATGCGACAGCCGCCGAAAGTCACGGGCCGGCCGAAGCGGCACGGACTTTACCCAAGGTGAGGTGTTCTTTAAGCTGAGCACCAAGTGCCAAACCACGGTGAGCCGTCGCAATGAATCCGCAAGGTGTCCGTATCGACCTGACTGACATGGCCTCGTGCGGGGTGTATTTCGTCACCCGCGAAGACATCGGCACCCTTGCCGCCAATGCCGACCAGGACAATTTCAACGTGCATCACGTTGACCTTGCCGGTTGTCGCGATCACGCGGTGTTTGCCGAACGCCTGGCCGCAGGTTTCTCGTTGCCGCCCGGCTATGGTCGCGACTGGGCGGCGTTGCTGAATTACCTGCAGGACATGGACGGCCTGCCCTCGCGTGGTCATCTGGTATTGATCACGAATCCCGAGACGTGGCGACAAGCCGACGCAGACGGGTTGGACGCGGCCCTCGATGCGCTCGAAGAAACGGCTGCCATCTGGGCTGCCGAAGGCGTGGCCTTTTTCGTTTTCATGGCGCAAACGGCAGAGGACGCCGAATCGGCGACCTCTCCGTGATGCCACTTCGAACCCTGCCCGCAAATCACCTTTCGCACCGAGCGTAGCGCCAACGGCGCGAGAACGGAGCGCCTCGCGAAGTGTGGCTTCGGCATGTCGACTTCGCTTCGCCACACTCGACACGGACAGTGCGGGCATTTGCGAACAAATGTCCTGGCGACGTCGACCGATCAGATATCGCCGACCACGTCGACCGCATCCACGACCGGCTCGCTGATGTGCTGCTTGGCCGTGTCGGAGGGCAACCGAACGGCGGTCGCCATCCACATGATCAGTGCCGAGAACACCGCCAACACGATGATCGACCAGCCGAAGCCGAGCACGTCCAGATTGCCGGCATTGCCCTCTTCGGGGTAAATGCCCAGCCAACTGATCAACGTCAATCCGGCCAGCCACACGATGACCCAGGAGCCCGAAAGCCATTCCAGCTTGGGCGTGCGGCGATGGTAACGGGCCTCGTGCACGCCCAGGATGACGTAACCGATCAGCACGGCAACCATCAGCTTCCACACGGTTTCCCAGCCGGACCAGTACACGATCAGATTGGACGACAGGAAACCGAGGTAAGCCAGCACATGCGCCCACGGCAGACGGAACGGACGCTCCTGCTGCGGCAACTGGCGACGCATCGCCACCAGCGCCAACGGGCCGGAGCCGAACGACAGCACGGTGGCCGAGGTGACGAAACCGACCAGCTTCTGCCAACCGGGGAACGGCAGCATGAAGATGCACCCGGCAACAAACGTCAGGATCAGGCTCACCCACGGCACGCCGCGATCATTGACCTTCGCCAGCGAGCGCGGAGCGTTGCCGTTGCGCCCCATGGCATAGGAGAGGCGAGCCGTCACCGTGGTGTAGATCAAGCCCGTGTCGGCTGGCGAAATGAAGGCGTCGACATACAGCAGCACGGCCAGCCACGACAGACCCATCACCGTCGCCAGTGCCGCCAGCGGACCGAAGGCGGCGGCCACATTGTCCAGTCCGTTGACGAAACTGGTGCCGATATGTGCCCAGCCGTTGGCCAATGCACCGGTGGGTAGCGCACCAATGAAGGCGACCTGCAGGGCAACGTAGATGATGGCGGTGATGACGACCGAACCGATGATGGCAATCGGCACGTTGCGCTGCGGGTTGTGCGTCTCGCCGGCCAGCTCCACGCCCTGGCGAAAGCCCAGATACGAGAACACGATGCCGGCCGTGGCGATGGACGAAAACACACCCGGCCAGCCGAACGGCAGGAAGCCGCCGGCAGCGGCATCGGTGAAGTTCAGACCGTTGAACGACACGAGCAGAAACACCACCACGACCAGAAGGATGATGGCGAGCTTCCACCACACCAGAATGTTGTTGAGTCGCGCGAACCAGCGAATGCCGAACACGTTGATCACACTGAACAAGGCCAGCAGCGCCACGGCCACGCCGAAGCCGGCGGGAGTCAGCACCGGTACACCCGTGGCATCCAGATGCTGCAGCCACGGCAAATAGTTTTTGGCGTATTGCAGCGCGGCCATCACCTCGATGGCCGTGGTCGATGCCGCCGCCAGCCACGTCACCCAACCCAGCGTGTAGCTGGCAAACGAGCCGAAAGCGAAATGCGGAAAGCGGATCACGCCGCCGGAAACCGGGAACATCGTCCCCAGTTCGGCATAGCACAGCGCAATGAAGATGATCATCACGCCGCCGATCAACCAGGCGAAGATCGAACCCGGACCGGCAATCTGTGCGGCAAACAACGCGCCGAACAGCCAGCCCGAACCGATGATGGAACCGACCGCTGCAAACAGCAGGCCGATGATGCCGATGTCACGTTTGAGATGACGGTCGTCAGCCGCCTTGCGATGTACGCTGGAACCCGGAGTGGCCATGTTCTTGTTCTCTCCCCGAAAACAGGTGCACGATGAACGCCCTGCCCGGAGGCCCCTCATGGCCCGCCCGAGGACGCAAGAATGGCTTCCGATAATGACGGCATCGCATGCCTTCACACAAGACCCTGACTTGTGGCCTATTCGACAATCCGTGCCCACAACGCCCACTTCCTTGATCACCTCTGCCATGTCCGAACAGCAATTTGCCCTGAACAGCGACTACATCGCCCTCAACCAATTACTGAAATTGACCGGCATTTGTCCCAGCGGCGGCAGTGCCAAGCTGGCCATTGCCGCCGGCGAGGTCCGCGTCGATGGCGCGGTGGAAACGCGCAAGACCTGCAAGATCCGCACAGGCCAGACAGTGCGCATCGGCGACGACTGCATCCGGGTCGTCACGCCGGGCGCGCCTGGGCGGTTTTGATGGACCAAGGCCAAACCAACCCGTGCAGAAGCGCACCTCATGCACGACCGGTCATGCGTTGCTGCGGTTGTCAGGCGGTCGGCTTGCCGTTGCCCAGGCGGCTGATCCAGCGATACAAGCCAAGCGCGACCAGCGCAAAGGCGATACCGCCCAGCCAGGTCCCGGCCGTGGCGAAGTCGGCACCCACCAGCGCCAGCGGCGCCGCGTGGCCGGAAAACACCACGATGGCGGCGATGACCACGCCGAGGATGCTTTCACCGACGATCAGACCCGAGGACATCAACACGCCCAACTGCATTTTCCCTTCCGCATTCGGCCCGCGTTTGGCGCGGCGGTTGAAGTACCAGCCGGCCAGTGCGCCGACGGCGATCATCAACGTGATGTCCGAAGGCAGGTAGACGCCCAGACCAACCGCCAGCGGCGGAAAACGTACGTTGGTGCCCAGCTTGCCCAGGATCTCGTCGATGATGATCACGGCGACACCGATACCCGCGCCGATCCAGATGAGGTTCCATTGCATCGTGCCCTGCAGAATACCCTTCGACAATGCCGAAATGAGGCCCGCCTGAGGTGCCGCCAATGCGTGCTCGGTGGCGTGCGGGCCGCCGGAGAACCCATAGGCCTGAGCCAGCATGTTGAGCACGAACGGAATGATGAACGCACCGGCGATCACGCCGATGATCAGCGCCACCTGCTGTTTCCAGGGCGTCGCATCCACCAACTGACCGGTCTTGAGATCCTGCAGGTTGTCATTGGCGATCGTGCAGCCGGCAAAAACCACCGAAGAAGCAAACAGCGCGAAGGCCACCAGGGCATGCCCGGCGCCCTCGGGCATGTACGGCTTCACTCCCAGCGCCAGCAATACCGACGCGATCACCACGACCAGAATGCCGACACCGGAGATGGGACTGTTGGACGAGCCGACCAGACCCGCCATGTAGCCGACGATCGCGGCCACGAAGAAACTGACCAGGGCAATGAACACGACGCCGCCGATCACCAGCACCCACACATCCGAACCCAGGCCGGCACTATTGCCGAAATACGCGAGCAACCAGGCAATCGGTGCCATCATGACCAGCGTTATCAGCGCCACCAGGCCGATGGGAATATCGAATTCGGTGCGCGGCAGGCTGCCGCCCTGCCCGCTCTTGCGCAGGCGCGACGACTGCATGGCCGTGACCAGGCCCGTCGTCACCGGCTTGACCAGTCGCAGCAACGCCCAGATGGCGGCGGCGCCGATCGTGCCCGCACCCAGAAAGCGCACCTTGTGGTCGTACGTATAGGAAATCAGATCCGTCAGACTGCCGGGGACATCCATCAAGGCCGAGAAATGCGGCATGGCCCAGCCCCAGGCGATGGCCGTGCCGATCAGCATCGACACGCCGACCCACAGCCCGACCAGGTGACCGACACCCAGCAACGCCAGCGACAGGCTGAAATTGAAACCGGTACCGCCACGATCACCGGTATGAAAGTAACCCGCCACGCTGGAACCGAAGATGTGCGTGGCCTCGACGATCTGGAACAGCGCCGAGACGATCGATCCCCAGAGCACGGCCAAGAAACCAGCCTTGCCCGCCTCCATGTCGGCCTCGCTGCCGCCGGCCGACGCGGTGTTCTGGCGATGCTGGTCGCCCACCTTGAGCACCTCGGCGCAAGCCACGCCTTCCGGATAGGGCAAATCCGACCCGGTCACCAGCGCGCGCCGCAACGGGATCGAGTACATCACGCCCAGAATACCGCCCAGCGCGCAGATCAACATGGTTTGCCAGTACGGAAAATCCGCCCACCAGCCGACGATCACCAGTCCGGGCAGCACGAAGATGATCGCCGACAGACACCCCGCCGAGGAGGCGATGGTCTGCACGATGTTGTTTTCCTGGATCGTGGCGCTGCCCACTTTGCGCAAGATCGCCATCGAGATCACCGCCGCCGGGATCGACGTGGCGAAAGTGAGGCCGGCCTTGAGACCGAAATACACATTGGCCGCAGTGAATATCAGCGTGATGAGAATGCCGATGACGATGCCGCGAATGGTCAACTCACTGCGCGGCTCAAGTGCGTTCCCGGATGGCGTACTCATGTGTGTGACTCCAAGCCTCAACTCCCCAAGATGCAGGGCAGCGTAGATGCACGCGCGGTGTCGGGCAAGTTGCACCGACCGGGATCGCCGCGCTTCTTGGCGGCGCGCAATCTTGCTAAAGTGCGGAGGGAGACTCCCATCAAATCCTGCCAGGGACACGCTGTCGCATGAATTTCCCGCCTCTGCAACGCCTGCGCATCGTGCTGCAACGACTGCACCGGAACGTTCGTGGTGACGGTTGGTTTCCGCATGTTCCGCTGGCGCTGCTGCTGGGGTTGGGCGGCATCTGGTTGCTGCATTCGGATCTGGGTCCGCGCTGGGACGTTTTTGTCGTCAATCTGCTGCATCTGCAGACCAACATTCCGCCCAGCGTACTGCCGCCTCTGCTGATCGGCGCCGGCATGGTGATCATGGCCCTGGGCCTGTTGTTGCGCTCGCGCCTTGCCTGGGTCATGGCATTGCTGCTGGCGGCACTTGCCGCGATCAGCATGTTTTTCGGCGTCCACGTCAACGGGCACCTGTTGTTCGCCTACTTCATCCTGATGTTGGCGTTGCTGATGCTGGCATGGCGCCAATTCGACCACTCCAGCATCGCCGCCAGCACCTTGTTCGCGCTCACGTCACTGGTGATGGTGCTGCTGTATGCCACGTTCGGCGCGTACTATCTGGGCGAGGATTTCAAACCCCACATCACCGACCTGGTCACGGCGCTGTATTTTTCCATGGTGACCTTGAGCACCGTCGGCTACGGCGACATCTCGCCACAGACCGCCGAGTCCAAGCTGTTCGTCGTTTCGGTGATTGCACTCGGTGTCGCGGTCTTCGCCACGGCATTGACGGCCGTGATCGCACCCATGGTCAGCCGCAGCTTGCAACGCATCATCAAACACAAGGGCTCGCGCATGAAACGTGAAAATCATTTCGTGGTCATCGGCGCATCGCCGCTGGCCAATAATACCTGGCGCGAGCTGGCTGGACGCGGCCAGAACGTCACCCGCATCGTGCGCGACCTCGCGATGCTGGAAACGCCGGAAAAGGCGGACGTGGTAGTCGGCGACACCGGCAACACCGACGTGCTGCGCGAAGCCGGCGCCGACAAGGCCACCGCCATCATCGCCATGACCGACGACGATTCGGAAAACGCGTTCGCCATCCTCGCCGCGCGTGAATTGGGCGGCAAGGCACGCACCATCGCCGCCGTCAACGACGGTCATCACATGCAGCGCATCAAGCTGGTGCAGCCGGACGTGGTGATCGCACCGCAAATCCTCGGCGGCGAACTGGCGGCCATGCTGCTGTGTGGCGAGGAGGTCACCTCCGATTACGTCATGCGCCAGATCTTCCAGCCACGGGATGAATCGACGTCGGCCTCCTGATCGCGCCGAATCTGGTTCCTTCGCGTCGCGGTCGTTACACTGGCAAGCCGCAATTTCTTCCCCGCAAGGATTTTCATGCACCACTGGATTTTCGACACGAACTGGTTGGGCAACTCCACCTACGCATGGATTGTCGCCGGCATCAGCGCGTTCATTGGTTACATCGTCGTGTACGGCGTGGCCAAGTTCCTTGCCGCACGCTTCAAATCACTGGCCGCGCACCATGCCAGAAGCGCGGGCCTGCGACTGCTCTCGGCGGTACTGAACGCCACACGTGGCTGGATCATCCTGTTTCTGGCCATTGCCGTTGCACTGCGCACACTGTCGTTCGAAGCACCGGTGCCCGACTACATCGGGTGGGCCATCGCGGTCCTCGTGGGCATGCAGATCGCCTTCTGGGTAAGCACCTTGATCGTGTCGTGGCTGAAGCGCGCCACGCCCGAAGGCAGCATGCAAAACAGCAACCCCATCATCTACGGCATTCTTGTCTGGACCGTGGAAGTACTGGTCTGGGTGACACTGCTGCTGGTGTTGCTGGGCAGTGCCGGCGTCAACATCAGCGCCTTCGTGGCCAGTCTGGGCGTGGGCGGCATCGCCATTGCCATGGCCGCCAAGAACGTGCTGGAAGACTTGTTCGCATCGCTCGCCATCGGCCTGGACAAGCCTTTCATGGTCGGCGAATTCATCGACTTCGGCACCGCGCTCGGCACGGTCAAGAAAGTCGGCATCAAAAGCACGCGCATCGAGTCGCTGTCCGGCGAAGAACTGGCGATCAGCAACTCCAACCTGCTGCAAAAGCTGATACGCAATTACAGCCGGCGCCAGGAACGCCGCATCGTGTTCGGCTTCAGCGTTCCGCTGGACACACCTCGCGCCAAGGTCGAACAAGTCACCAACACCATCAACGACATCATCGACAATCAGGACAACGTGCGGCGTGATCGCGGGTTCTTCGTCGCCATCGAGCCGCAAGGCTATCGCTACGAGTTCGTCTATTACGTGCTGACGCCCGATTATCCCGATTACGTGACGGCGCAACAGGACATCAACCTGAAAATCCTGGCGCAAATGGAATCGTTGGACGTGCCCTTCGCCATGCCGGTGCGCATGATGTACCAACACGGCGGCGACGAGACGGAGCCGTCGCCGGCCATCGAAAATTGATCGGCGCTGTCGCAATCGTGTTCGTACAGGGTTGAACAACACACCACGCCGGTTAGACTCGACCACAGGTTCCTGTCGAGTCATTGCCGTGCGTTTGTCCCATTGCATCGTGCCGATCCTGGCACTCGTCCTGACCGGCACGGCGCAAGCGGCAACCGATGCGTCCCGTGCCGGCGAACACGCCCGTTGGCAGCGCGAAGCGCAAGCGGTCACCATCACCCGCGACGACTGGGGCATTCCGCACATCCACGGCAAAACCGACGCCGACGCGGTGTTCGGCATGATCTACGCGCAATGCGAGGATGATTTCAGCCGCGTACAGAGCAACCTGCTGGGCGCGCTCGGATGGACCGCGCGTGCCAAGGGCAAGTCCGCCATCTGGGCCGATTTGCGCGAGCAATTGTGGATCGACCCCTCGGTGCTGAAGCGCGACTACGCCAAAAGCCCCGACTGGCTCAAAAAATTGATGAATGCGTGGGCCGACGGACTCAACTACTACCTTGCCACGCATCCCGACGTGGACCCGGTCATCGCGCATTACGAACCGTGGATGGCGCTGAGCTTCACCGAAGGCAGCATCGGCGGCGACATCACCCGAGTGAGCCTGGACAAACTGGCCCGGTTCTACGGCGCCGACACCGACACTGCCATCACGCTGGCGGACACGACACCCGCCACGTGGATCGACCCGACAGGCTCCAACGGCATCGCCATCGCGCCGAAACTGTCGGCCAACGGCCACGCGTTGTTGCTGATAAACCCGCACGTCACCTTCAATTTCCGCACCGAGTCGCAGATGTCCAGCGATGAAGGACTCGATGCCTACGGCGCATCGACCTGGGGCCAGTTCTTCATCTATCAGGGCTTCAACAAGCACATCGGCTGGATGCACACGTCGACCGGTGTCGATGCGGTCGACCAGTTCGCCGAAACCGTCGAAAAGCGCGACGGCAAGTACGTCTATCGTTTCGGCAAGCAGTGGCTGCCAGTAAAAACCCGCGACATCCGCATCCACTACCGTGCCGACGACGGCTCGATGAAGACACGTACCTTCACCGCCAAATTCACGCAACACGGCCCCATCGTCGCCAGTCAGAACGGCAAGTGGATCGCCGAGGCACTGATGAACCGCCCGGTCCCGGCCCTCAAGCAAAGCTGGCTGCGCACCAAGGCCAGCGACCTTGCCAGCTACATGAAAGTGGCCGAGCTCAAGGCCAACTCGTCCAACAACACCCTGTTCGCCGACGACAAGGGCAACATCGCCTTCCTCGCCCCGCAATTCATTCCCGAGCGTGACAACGCCTTCGATTACCTGAAGCCCGTCGACGGCAGCAATCCCGCCACCGCGTGGCAGGGCATGACGCCGATCAAGGCCATGCCCAACGCCATCAACCCGCCCAACGGCTGGGTCATGAACACCAACAACTGGCCCTACTCCGCGGCCGGCAAATACAGCCCGAAGCGAGCGGATTTTCCGCAATACATGGACTCGTTCGGCGAAAACGCGCGCGGCATCCATGCCCTGAAAATGCTCACCGGCGCGAGCGGATTCACCAAGGCCAAGCTGATCGCCGACGATTTCGACACTTACCTGCCCGCCTTCGCGCGGCTGATTCCGATCCTGGTCAAGGACTACGATGCCTTGCCGGCGGGCGCATCGCTGAAGAAAAAACTGGCCGGTCCGGTCGCCGTGCTGCGCCACTGGGACTACCGCTGGGGCGTCGCCTCGGTCCCCACCACGCTCGCGGTGACCTGGGGTGACGCGATGTGGAATGCGGTCGCGGCCAGGGCCAGGGCGAGCGGCGCCGACGCGCACACCACCGACCTGCGCGAAATCAACTACATCGCGAAAAAGGCGACGCCGAAGCTGCGCCTGGACACGCTGGCCACGGTGGTCGAGCGCCTGCAAGAGGACTTCGGCTACTGGGGCGTGCCGTGGGGCGCGATCAACCGCTACCAGCGCCTCGACGACGCCATCCGTCCGCACTTCGACGATGCGAAACCGAGCATCGCGGTGCCGTTCACCTCGTCACGCTGGGGTTCGCTGGCCGCCTCCAACGGCCACCGCTGGCCGAACACCGACAAGTACTACGGCCGCAGCGGCAACAGTTTCGTCGCCGTGGTCGAGTTTGGGCCGAAAGTCAGCGCCCGCGCCATCCACGTCGGCGGCCAGAGCGGCCACCCGGACTCGCCGCATTTCACCGACCAGGCCGGGCGCTGGACCACCGGCAACCTGCGCACCGTGTACTTCTGGCCCGACCAGCTCAGGGGACATACAAAAGCGACCTACCATCCAGGCCAGCGTGGCGACTGAGTGCCTCGAACCCTTGATCGCGCGCAGGCGCGCTCCTGCACGGCCAAGGTCGCTTTTTGCTTGCCTTGCTTCCCATCGACGCCGTATCATGGCCGGCCCCGGAGAGGTGGCAGAGTGGTCGAATGCGCCGGACTCGAAATCCGGTATACGGGTCTCCCGTATCGAGGGTTCGAATCCCTCCCTCTCCGCCAGATACGCATGACGCCCCGCAAGGGGCGTTTTGTGTAT
>CAZSOU010000011.1:31379-46002 GCA_964608595.1 uncultured Rhodanobacteraceae bacterium | reverse complement strand
CGCATCGCCTCGATGGCGTTCTTGATCAGGTTCAGCAGGACCTGCTCGATCATCACGCGGTCGGCGAACATCAATGGCAGGTCGTCGGGCAGTGCGTTGATGATGCGAACGCGTTGCTGCGTGGTTTCCAGGCGCAACAGTTCGGTGACGTTGTGTACCACTTGGCCGACATCCACGTTTTCCCGATGCGGTTCGCGGCTGCGCACGAATTCGCGGATGCTGCCGATGATTTTCGCGGCACGCTCGGCTTGGCGCTGCGCCAGCTGGATTCCTTCCAGCAGGGGTGCTTGCTCCGGATCGGCAGAGGCCATCGATGCACAGCCGGAGAGATAGTTGATGGTGGCCGCAAGCGGTTGATTGAGTTCGTGCGCGAGCGTCGTGGCCATTTCGCCGACACTCATGGCACGCGAGGTGGACAGTAATTGTTCGTGCTGTTCGCGATGACGCTGCAACGATTCGACGCACTCGCTCATGTTGGTCAGGAAGAACGCTTCGGTTGCTCCGTCCGGCGGCAGCGTACGATGATCCAGGCGATACCAGCGGCGAGTCCGGCACGCGTACATCATCGGGTTTTCATCGGTGTCGTCGACATGTTCGAACAGTGCTTCAAACGCGTGCCGGGACGGGGATTCGTCAAGCTGCGGGAATTCGTCACGCAAGGCGGCGTTGCAGGCGACCATCGTGCCGGCGTCCCGCGTGAAGACAATGCAGGGCCAAGGCAGGGCATCGATCAATGTGCGGGCCTTGCGGTCGGCGCCGGTGCCGGGGCCGGATGGCGTTTGCTTGCATTCAACTTGAGCCGCAGGCATGGTTGTCCCTCGATGTTGCCGTGTGTGTTTTGCGGTCATCCCCCATCCGACTGTTCGCCTTTATTAACCGACATGGCGCATTAACGCATGCCATACGCACTGCCCGGAACCATCGCATGAACGTTTGGCGACTCGGTGTCGCTGCCGCGTTGTGCTGCCCGCTTGTCGCGGTGGCGCAAACGGAAGCCACCAACACCCATGCCGGCCCCGGAGGCGCAAGCTGGTTCGGCTTGCTGGCGCCGGTCGTGGCCGTCACGTTGCTCATGCTGGCGATGTTGTGGTGGATGCGACGTGGCAGGGCGTTGCGGGGCAAGGGCCGCGGGCCGTTGCGTGTGATCCAGGCGGTGGCCGTCGGCAGCCGCGAGCGCGTGGTGGTGCTGGATGCGCAGGGTCGCCGCCTGCTGCTTGGCGTCACGGCGAACCGTGTCGAGCTGATTGCGGAATTGCAGGCGACCGATGTAACTGACATGCGTGATTCGGAGTAGACAAATTCGCGTGGTT
This sequence comes from uncultured Rhodanobacteraceae bacterium, assembly GCA_964608595.1. Classification (GTDB taxonomy): domain Bacteria; phylum Pseudomonadota; class Gammaproteobacteria; order Xanthomonadales; family Rhodanobacteraceae; genus Oleiagrimonas. Next base: position 44,692 of record CAZSOU010000011.1, on the reverse strand, counting down.
GTCGGAACGACGTGCGCCAACCATGGCTTGTCGCCAACTTTCGTTTTCATGACCTGGTTCGCGAAACGCGGATGTTGCAAATGGGCATTCAGCGCCGGTTTTTTGCTGCATGCCGTGGAGTTTTCCACCGACGCCGCGAGCCGTTTCGGCGAATGCGTGGTGCGGTGTTGCAGCCGCCGCGCGGCTTGACGTCTGATCGGCCTCCAGCAGGGGATGTATTTCGTTGCGTGCATTGCCATCCGCAAAGGTTTAGCAACAGATGAACGCGCTTGAAACCTAGGGTCATCCCTAGGTTGTGCGTTCTTCGGCGAACTGTGTAGTTTTGCGGGAACACTGTTTGGGGTGTTCTCCCGTATTCGGCCGACAGGGGCAAAAGCGGTGACGCGTGTACGACATGGTTCGTTGCGCTCGCCAGGGCAGGGGGAATTGTCACCCGCTACATCACTTTCGGGTGATGACATGTCCTGTCGGAGTCGTTGTGTTGTTTTCGTCCCTGTCACCGTTTTGCACAACCATGTCGCACGTGCCGCAAGCTCGGCGCGGACGGCGTGAGCGTGGTGAAACCGTGGCGTCGGCGTCGCGGCAGGAGCGCGTGTAATGGCCACGATGCCCATGTGGTCGCAACTGTTTCGCAGCAGGGGGACGCGCAATTACAGTGATCTGGTGCTGGTTGTCGGCGTGGTCGCCGTCATTGGCCTGATGATCATGCCGCTGCCGCTGGTGGCGATCGACGTGCTGGTGGCACTCAACATCCTGATCGGCATCGGCTTGTTGTTGATGGCGATCTATATTCCCGCGGCCATCGCGTTTTCCAGTTTTCCCAGCGTGCTGCTGTTGACGACGCTGTTTCGACTGGCGCTGTCGGTGTCCATCACCCGGTCGATTTTGTTGCGTGCCGATGGCGGAAACATCATCGACACGTTCGGCCACCTGGTGGTCGGCGGCAGCTTGATTGTCGGCCTGGTGGTGTTTCTGATCATCACGGTGGTGCAGTTTCTGGTGGTGGCCAAGGGCGCCGAGCGCGTGGCGGAAGTGTCCGCGCGTTTCTCCCTGGATGCGATGCCGGGCAAGCAGCTTTCCATCGATTCGGATTTGCGCTCGGGCCTTCTGGACAAGGACGAGGCACGCCGGCGCCGGCGCACGTTGGAAATCGAAAGCCAGCTCTACGGTGCGATGGATGGCGCGATGAAGTTCGTCAAGGGCGATGCCATTTGCGGCATCGTCATCATCGTGATCAATCTCGTGGGTGGCTTCGGTGTGGGCATGATGCTGCACGACATGAGCCTGGGCGAGTCGATCCACACTTACAGTGTGCTCACTATCGGCGACGGTCTGGTGGCGCAGATTCCGGCCCTGCTGGCGTCGATCTCCGCGGGTCTGATCGTGACCCGCAGCGCCGGCAACGAGGACGCGCACGATCTTGGCGCGATCATCGGCAAGCAGCTGTCGACGCAACCGCGCGTGTTGATGGTGCTGGGCTTCATTGCACTTTGCATGATGTTCGTGCCGGGGTTTCCGGTTGTGGTCTTTTTGCCGCTGGGCCTGGTGTTGGTGGGGGTGTCGGCCTGGCGCATGCGCGAGCGTGTGGAGTTTTTGCGCAAGCTGTTCCGTGTGCAGCAAAGCCAGACCGACCTGTTGCCACCGGATATCGCCGACGCCGATGCGCTTCAGCCACCGCCGCCGTTGCTGCTGGAAGTTCAGTTGGCGACGCTGCAGTCGCTTGGCAGCACTTCCGTGCGAGGTTTGCTGCGCCATGTGGTGGGTTCGTTGCGTGAGGAGTACGGTGTGCCGCTGCCCAAGCCGGCATTGCGTGCGGGGCTGGATCTGCCCGAGCATGGTTACGCGCTTTACCTGTACGGGGTACGCGTCGGCCAGGGCGTGTTGCAGCCGGGGATGGTGTTTTTGCCGGGTCGGCCCGTGGACGCGCTCGAGTCCGATGTCGCCGCCGGAACCGATGGCGGGCAGGGCAGTGCCGATGCGCGCGATACGCGAATGTCAGCTGATTTTCCCGGTCGGTGGGTGGATCGCGATGGCGATCTCCAGCCGGATGCATTGGTGCCGAGCGAGGTGTTGCGCGCTCACCTGCATCAGGCGCTGGAACACAACCTGGCGTTGTTCATCGGCATCCAGGAAGCGTCCAACCTTTCCAACGGTCTCAGTCGCGATTATCCGGATCTGGTGCGTGAAATGTTGCGCGTGGTATCGCCGCAACGTGTGGCCGAAGTGCTGAAACGGCTGGTCGAGGAGCGTGTACCGATCCGTCAGCTGCGCGACGTGTTCGAGGCGATCACCGATGCCGCCGCGCGTGAAAAGGACATCGTGCTGGTGACCGAATACGTGCGCATGGCGTTGCGGCGTCATCTGAGTTACCGCTATGCCGACGATGACCATGTGTTGCGCGTGCTGGTGGCACAGCCGGAATTGGAGGATGTACTGCGCCGCTCCGTGCACAACGGTCCGGCGGGTTCGCAATTGGCGGTGGAACCGGAACTTGCGCGGCATCTGTTGCAGCAGATTGGCGCCTGTGCGGGAAGCGAGCACGGTGCCGTGGTGGTGCTCAGCTCGATGGATGTGCGCAGGCATCTGCGCAAACTGACCGAAGCGGAGTATGCGGATGTGCCGGTGCTTTCGTATCAGGAACTGGTGTCGGATCTGAAATTGAAGTCGGTGGGCCAATTGGAGGCCTGAACGACCGTTGCGAAATATCATGCGAAGCGGGAGGCGCAATGCGTCACGATGAAAAAATGAAGCGGAGATGCCCGGCGATACGTCGAGGTGGAGTGTTGCTGGGAGTGCTGCTGTCGCTGGTTTTGTGTTCGATGGCGTCGCAAGCCAAGTCGATTCCTTTCGGCAATGGCACGACGGATCTGCAAGTGCACCAGCCCTTGAACGAAATCCTGCCGAGGTTTTTTCGGGAGCAGGGGTTGCAGGTCGTGCTCAGCAAGGGGGTGGCTTCGCGCGAAGGCACCATCAACGGCCACTTCAGCGGCAGCTACGCATCGATCTGGCGCAAGCTGGCCCAGAGCAACAATCTGGTCGGTTATTACGACGGCTCGCGCGTGTACGTGTATCTCGAATCCGAGCGACAGACGGCGTTCGCCAGTATCCCGACATCGGCCGAGCACTCGTTCGTGGAAGCCATTGCCAGCGTCAACTGGCGCGACAACGAAAATCGCTGGGGCCTGGATTCCGACACGGGGCTCATCACCATTCGTGGTGTGCCGCGTTTCGTGGAACAGGTCAAGCAGATGGCGGGAGCGGTTTCCGGTCTCAGCCACGGCGGGACGACCAAATTCAGGTTTTATCCGTTGCGGTACGCTTCGGCGGCCGACACCACCATGACCGTCGCCGGCCACGAGGTGGTCATCCCGGGCGTGGCCAGCGTATTGCGTGCCTTGGTGGGTGAAAGCTCGGACGGCTTCAGTACCGCGGCCAATCGCGTTCTGCCGTCACGACAACAGGGCTTGCGCGGCAGCGGCATGGCCAGCGTCGGCAACAACGGCCAGTTGCCGCCACCACTGGGTGACTACAGCAACGATCGCAATTCAGGCTACGGGAACAGCGCCCAGGCACAGGCGGCCATACCGCGCCTGGGTGGCTTGCAGACCATTTCCGGCAACAATCACGTGCGCATTGTCGCCGACAGCTTCCGCAATGCGGTGATCGTGCGTGACAGTCCCGAGCGTCTGCCGATGTACGACCAGCTGATCAAGCAGCTTGACGTGCCGCAGGAAATGGTGGAAATCGAGGCCACCATCATCGATGTCGACAAGGCAAAGCTGCGCGAGCTGGGTGTCGACTGGTATTACCACAATGGCAGGACGGCCATCGGTTTCGCGGCGGACGATGGCGCCAAGGCAAACCTTCTGGGCGCGCTGGGGGCCGAGAACAGCAGCCTGCTGAATCACCTGTTCGGTTTCCAGATCGGTGCCATTCTTGGTGACCCCGCGCATTTCATAGCGCGTATCAATGCGTTGGAAAGCGACGATATCGCGCACGTGATCACCCGCCCGCAGGTGATCACCATGAACAACGTGCCGGCGGTCATCCAGAAAAGCGAGACCATCTACGTACCGGTGTCGGGCGCCTACAACAGCGATCTTTACAACGTGCTTGCCGGCACCACGTTGCGCGTGACGCCGCACGTGATCAGGAACAACAACGGCGACCCCGACATCCGACTGCAGATACAGATTGCCGACGGCGGTTACGAGCTGCAGAAAAAAGACTCTCGGGAAGTGCGCTATCCCATCGTGCATCAAAACGTGGTCAATACGCGTGCGGTCATTCAGGCCGGCCAGGGTTTGCTGCTGGGCGGCATGGTGCTCGACAGTCTCAACAATACCGTCGACAAGGTGCCGGTCCTGGGCAACATCCCGCTGATCGGCTGGTTGTTCAAGCACAAGGAAAAGAAACGTCGACACGTCGAGCGCCTGTTCCTGATCACGCCGCGTCTGGTCGTACGCAATCGCATCACCGGGCAAATGACGCCGTCGTCCATGAATGTGAGCATCGAGTCTCAGGAACAGATCGATCGTCAAGAAGACGCCAAGCAGCCATGGTGGGCCATATTCAAGCCTCACGAGCAGGTTCCGCAGCCGCAATCGCTGCCCGAGATTCCACCACGTCCGTTGCCGGCGTCGAGCGCCGCGCACAAAACCGGTCAGGACCATGGCCGCTCCGGCAACCAATGAAAGGAGTGTCACTGTCGACATGAGCGCTGCCTCCACCATCAAGCCGTCACAACACCCCGGGAGCGAACCCCGGGTGCAGATGGATCTGCGCGTGTTCAGCGGCATGCATTCCGGAGCGGAGGTGCGCCTGCCCGAACGCGGCATCCTGATGATCGGGCAGGCCGATGATTGTGACCTGATCATCAGCGACGCCGGCATCGCGCCGCATCATTGCGTGCTGACGGTGGTCGGCGATCAGGTGATGTTGCGCACGCTGGAAGGGCACGTCGATATCGAAGGCAGCGATTGGGGCCGTCGCAATGCGGTACTGGAACATTTCGCCATCGTCTGCCTGGGTGACGTGAAACTGGCGGTGGGACCGCACTGGAGCGAGCGATGGCAACAGCTGGTCGATGGGGTCCCCGCCGACGAGACCGATGTGCCGTTGGCAAAACGGCGTCAACGCGTATTGTTGCTGGCAGGGTTGTTGTTGGTGCTGGCCGCGGGAGTGTTGTTCGGTGGTTGGGCGTTGATGCATCATCGTGCGCCGTCGTCGGCGTCGGCCGATACGCACCTCGCGCAGGCACGAGACATCATCAAGTCGATGGCATTGTCCGATGTCGCGGCAAGCCGGGACGACGATGGAAGCGTGGTGATGCGTGGGGTGGTGGATACGTCGAAGCAGTTGACGGCGTTGCAGCAGCGCCTCGCCGATGCCGGGCTGGCAATCGAGTTGCACGTACGCGACACGGCCGAGGTGGGCGCGACCGTACGCAAGATTTTCAGGCAGCATCACCACGACGTGCGTACCCATGTGGCGCAAAACAACCGTGACGTCAAGGTCAGCGGACATTTCGGTGGCGGCGACCTCACAGGGATCAAGCGCGATGTCTATGCTTCCTCGGAGATGCAGCAACTGGACTCGGACATGCAGGGAAAGCTGCGCCTGGGGCTGGTTGATCTGGACGCTCATGCCAAGGCGCCGCCGAAACCGGAGCCGGGCAAGAGGATCACGCAGCTGATCGTGCGCAAGGACATGGCATACGTGATCACAAGGGACGGTTCGCGTTACTACCCGGGCAGCAAGTTGCCGCAGGGCGGTGTGTTCATGACCGCCTACCCGGACGGCACCATCGTGTTGAAACGCGATGGTCATTACATGCAATTGACCCACGACACCCAATTCCGCATCGCCGAACCGCTGGACAGCCATGCGGGTTCTCCGGTGCCGGCGCCGGCCGAATCGTTGCCGGTTGCGGCGCCGCTGCGTGCGCCGTTGCGTGCAGGCGCGCCGAGCCCGGGTGCCGTGGTTCCCGTATCCAGCGAGCTTGCCGGAAAGTCATTTCATGTTCACTAGTGACGTGCATAGTGGCTTGAAGGCAGGTTTGCAAAGCGGCAGCGCCCGCCGAGGGCGCATGTCCGCTTCCATTTTGCCGCGGCAGGGGGCGTGGCATCCGTGTGTCGCATCGGCGAGGCTGACGCGACGTGTTTCCACCCCAGGAGGATGATCATGAGCAACATTCCCATCGTCAACAGCACCGGAAAAGCCACCAATTTTCCCACTCTCGAGAGCAACCTCGCCGCTTCCGGCGCCGAAACCGTCAACAGGGAAGACGCCAAGAGCTGGTATGAAGCCATGGCCAAGGCATGGGGCAAGGCCCTGGATCAGCAGGCCAGCAAACTGGTTCAACTGTCTTCGCAACTCAGTGAACATGGCAAGGACAACCCGTCGGTGATTGCCGAACTGACGGCTCAATCCCAGAAAATGGGATTCCTGTCGCAAAGTGCCGCCAGCTCCGACAATGCCGTCGGTCAGGCACTGGAGACCATTGGCCGCAAACAGTAATCCCCGGTTTGTTCCGGAGAATCGAATCGGGAGGTATCCAAGATGAGTGTTTCTCCAGTATCCATGGTCAATGTGTCGAGTTTTGGCGACGCGCAGGCCGGTGCCGCCACGGCGAGCACCACCTCGGCACACATGGAAAACGTGGCGAAGTTTCGTCAGACATTCGAGCAGGCGCAGCCGACGCAGGCTGCCCAGGACATCAAGACCGCTCCGGCCTCGCAGGATCTGTCGACCGGCGTCAAGTCCATTCTCGGGCAGTTCGACATGCTCAACGGCAATGCGGCGGAACTCACCCGGATGGCCGACTCCATGCGCAGCAGTGGCAAGGACATGACGCCGAGCCAGATCATCGACATGACGCTGCGTTGCCATGAGTTGGTATTCCGGGCCGAGTTGACCTCGAACGTGGCCAATCGCAGTTCCGAGGGTGTGCAGCAATTGTTCCGTCAACAATCGTAAGGGCAATCCGTGAATACCGGACGTGACCTCCGGCGCCCGCCGTGGCGTCAAGTGGTGTTGTGGGCGTCGCTGGCCTTGTTGCTGACGACGCTTCTGGTCGGCTGCACTCGCAGCGTGTTGTATTCGCATCTGGACGAGCGCCAGGCCAATGAAGTGGTGGCGGCGCTGATCGAGCACGGCATTTCCGCCCGCAAACAGTCGATCAAGGGCGGCGATGGTTGGCAAGTGTTGCTGGGTAGCCGGCAAAACATGCCCAAGGCCATGGCCGTGCTGCACAATGCGGGATTGCCGCACAAAAGCGCCGACATCAGTGCGTTTTTCAAGAAGCAGGGTTTCGTATCCTCTCCCAGCGAGGAAAAGCATCGCTTCATCTACGCGCGCGAGCAGCAGCTGGACCAGACACTGCGCCAGATCGACGGCGTGGTGGATGCTGCCGTTTACCTGTCCGTTCCGGACAAGGATCCGATCAGCGAGAAACCGGCGGTCGGTTCGGCATCGGTGGTCATCATTGCCACGCCCAAGGCCAACATCGACAAGCAGATGGTGGACATCAAGTCGGTCGTGATGAACGGCACCCAGGGATTGACCGACCCCGACCGGGTCAGCGTGACCAGTTTTGTCCGCAAACAGGCAGAACTGCCGGCGTCCGGATCCCGTCCCGCCGCCCTGGGTGGCGTCGTCGGCTGGGGGTTCTTGATTGCCGTGGCGGCGCTGGCCGTGTTGCTGGCCGCCTTGGTGCTGTGGCGCAATCGGCGCACGCTGACAGGTGCGAAATCCGTTCGCGGGCTGCATGGCAAGCGTGCCGGAGGCAACCAGTGACCACCCCGGGCGCTGTCGCAACGCTGCCGCTGGATGCCACGCATCCGGCCACGTTCGCCGGCGTGCCGGCGACGTTGTCGCGACGCGCACTGCGATCGCCCTTGGGGCGTCGCCATCTTTTCAAGCTCGCTCTTCAATCCCATCCGCGCGTGTTCAATGCCACGCGTGAATCATGGCAAGCCCGGGTTGCCGATCACCCGTGGTTGCGCTGGACGCAGTCCGAGTTGCAGACAGCTGCACATGTTCTGGGTGCCATTGCATTGGGACCGGCATTGAAAATGGTGCTGGAACGCGATGCGGTGTTGTTCTTGCGCGGTGCCGTGGGAAGCGATGCATGGCGCATCATGCAGCAGGCCGATCCGTGGCATGGCCCGGCGCCCGAATCCGTGCGCCGTCAGGGGGCGACTGCGCTGCAGGCCGCGGGAAACGACGCCATCGCGGTCACCGACACTGTCCGTCGGCGTGGAGCGGTCGAGCTGGTCGGCCATGCCGGGCGCGATACTGAATTGCTGGGGGAGCGCATGCGTTTGGCGTACGCCATGACGCTGCCCGCCGAATGCGCCGCACAATGCTGGCTGCCTTCCGAGTCCGTCGCGTCGTTGATCGACACCCAGCACAACCGCTTTGCCGCGAGCAACAGCGGCCACGAAAACCTGGAGGGCATCGCCGGATGAACGCCATGGTTACCGATCGCGAGTCATTCCGGTTGTATCTGGATGCCGGACGCATTCCGGCGGCGGCATGGACCTCGCTCGAGGAAGCGCAGCGCATCGTCGATGAGGCCAACGCATTGCTGCAACAGGCCCGGGTCGATGCCGAAGAAATCAAGGCGAAGGCACATCGTCAAGGCCTCGTCGAAGGCCGTGAACGCGGTTTGTGCGATTGCGTACGCGCGCTGCAGGCACTGGCGCGGGCGCGAGCCACGGCGACCGAGGAATTGCGCCGACGTGCCGGTGACATTGCCATTGGCGTGGTGCGCCATATCGCGCCTTCGATCGGCGCCGAGCGGCTGGTTGCCTCCATGGTGGCCGAAGCCATGCAGCGCATGGTGTTCGAGCCGCATCTGCTGGTGCACGTCCATCCGGACGTGGTCGAACCGGCGCGCAGGGAAGTGGAGACGCTGGGTGCGGCGGCGGCACCGGATATCGAAATCATCGGTGATGCGGAGCTGGGGCGTCTGGACTGCATCATCGAATCGGCCGGCGGGGTGGTGCGTGCCGGCTTCAACGAACAACTGGACGAGAGCCGGCGCATTCTGGCAGCGGCCGAACAGACGACGTCGGCGGGAGGAACGGATGAACCTCAAGACGCCTGATCGCGACGTGGCGGCCAGCCGCGACCCGTTGCTGCGCGCGTTGAGTCGCAGCAGCACGTTGCAACACGTCGGTCGCGTGGTCGAGGCGTATGGCACCTTGGTGCGGGCAACCGGCGTGCACGCGGCCATCGGCGAGCTGTGCATGCTGGAGCAGGCTGACACGGGGTTTCGCATGCCGGCCGAGGTGGTCGGCATTTCCGCCCGGCAAACACTGCTGACGCCGCTGGGACCGCTGGAGGGACTTTCCGCGGCGACTACCGTTGTTTCCACCGGACAGAAGGCCAGCGCTCCGGCGGGCATGGGCCTTCTGGGCCGGGTGCTCGACAGCCGTGGTGAGCCGCTGGATGGCAAGGGACCGCTCGAGAATGTCGAACGGGTGCCGGTGTACGCCGAATCGCCCAACCCGATGCACCGCCCGGTGATTTCCGAGCCCATGCCCACCGGTGTGCGTGCCATCGACGCCACACTGACCATCGGCCGTGGTCAGCGCACCGGCATTTTCGCGGTGGCCGGCGGCGGCAAGAGCACGCTTCTCGGGATGCTGGCGCGTGATGCCAGCGCCGATGTCAACGTCATCGTTCTGGTCGGCGAGCGCGGTCGCGAAGTGGGCGAATTTTTGACCGACAGTCTGGGCGAAGAAGGCCTGGCACGCAGCGTGGTGGTCGTCGCCACCTCCGACCGTCCGGCACTGGAACGCAGCCGTGTGGCATGGCTGGGTACGGCGATTGCCGAGCATTTTCGTGATCGCGGGATGCATGTGATGCTGATGATGGATTCGGTGACGCGCTTTGCCCGTGCCTTGCGCGATGTCGGTCTGGCCATGGGCGAGCCGCCGGCACGGCGCGGCTTCACGCCTTCGGTATTTTCCGCTCTGCCGCGTCTTTTCGAGCGCGCCGGCGCCAATCGCCATGGCACCATTACTGCGTTCTACACGGTGCTGATGGAGGACGAGGACGGCAACGATCCGGTGGCCGAGGAGGTGCGCTCCATCCTTGACGGTCACATTTACTTGTCGCGGCGCCTGGCACAGGCCGATCATTACCCGGCCATCGACGTGCTCGACAGTGTCAGCCGCTTGATGTCGCGTATCGCCTCGCCGTCTCATCAACAGGCGGCGGGTATCCTGCGTCGTCATCTGGCCAAGTACCGCGAAATCGAAATGTTGTTGCAACTGGGTGAATACAAACCCGGCAACGACGATGAGGCCGATGCCGCCATCAATCATGTCGATGCCATCAACGATTTGTTGCGGCAAGGTATCCACGAGAAAGTTGTTTTCGACGACGTGGTGACGCAACTTGAGGAGGTGAGTGCATGAATGGAAAAACGTCCGCATTTCCTTTGGAGCCGCTGCGTGCAATGCGTGTGGTACGCAAACGTATCCTGGAAAACGACCTGCAGCGTTGTCGTCATGCCCATGCCGAGGCTGAAGCACGCCGCGACGAGGCCGAGACGCGCCTGCGCAGCGCCTGCGTCGAACGACAGGAATATTGCGTGCAGACATGGCGGCGCCTGTTCAACGACGGCACACCCACGGGTCTTGCCACCTCACGCTACAAAAAACACCTGGCGCTACTGGATCAGCGTATCGACGCCTGTCAGCAGGACCTCCAGGTTTGCGAGGCGGATGTCGCCGAGACACTGGCGACCGTCGAGGCGGCCGCGGTGATCTGGCGGCGGGCCAGCAGGAAACTCGACGCCGTCGAGCAAATGAAGCAGTGTTTCGCGCGTGATGCCCGACATCGCGTCGATATTCGCGACGAGCAGGCCGTGGAGGAACTGCTCCTGCGCCGCGGCAAGGTTGTCTGAGGAGATGCATGTGAACACCGCACCGGCACCCGCACCCCATTCCACGTATCACGCCAAGTCTTCAGGCGACCGCGCAGACCATGCCGATCATGCCGAGCACAAGGGCAAGCCCGGAACGAACGACACCCGACGCGGCGATGACGCCAGGCATTTCCGCAAGATCATGAAACGCGGCGGCAAAGGGCCGCAGGTGCCGTTGCAACAGCCATACGGCGGCCAAGCCGGTCGAGACGCGACCGACGAGGGGTTTTCCGGGCAACAGCATCGCGACCAGCACGGCGACGGCAACCTGACCGCGGGCATGTTCGCCATGCAGCAGGCACAGTTGACGCTGCATCAGGGCATGGTGCAGCCGACGGCCACCACCGCCGCCAGCATGGCGCCGGCGCTGGCGGAGTTGATTTCGCGACACGTCAAGCAGCTGCTGGTGCCGGACGCCAATACGCGTCACACGCGTGCACGTGAAATCATGATCACGCTGAACGACGACATCCTGCCCGGCACCGAACTGTGGTTGAGTCGTACCGCAGACGGCTGGTGCTTGCGTGCCGACACGCGTTCGCCCGAAGCCTATCGCATGCTGACCGAGCAAGCGCCGGATTTGATCGAGCGTTTTGCCAATCATCGGCTGGGCCGGTTGGAAATCGATCCCTCGCTGATTGCTTGATCGATGGGGGATTCAGGCGGGTTACGCCTGTTGGAAACATTTCGCTCTTGTACTGCGCGCGTTCGCGTGAATCGCGTGGCGAGGTCTCGTGCCCGAATGAAGGTTTCAAGCCATCCTCCATGTCATGCATGGGCGACCTAGGGTTGCCCCTAGCTAGGGAACGACCCGATGGCCAGTGCGCCGTCGGCTTTGACATGCTGACGCCATCATTTGCGGAGGAGCAATTTCATGAGCGTCAATCCAGTCAGTGCCGTACCCATGGCCCTTCAGCGGTCGAATCCGGACGAATACACCGTCAAGAGTGGTGACACGCTTTCCGAAATTGCCGCCAGCCACGGCATGTCGCTGGCCGCTTTGGAAAAAGCCAATCCGCAGATCGACAATCCGAATCTGATCCGGGTTGGCCAGACCATTCACATTCCCGATGGGAACGGCCACAAAATGCACACGGGGCCGGAACATGCGGTCAACGATGATGCTGGCGGCAAGAACCATACCGAGTCGGTCAAGACGCAGTCGTCGGGCAAGGGGCATTCGCCTTCCAGCATGACCATCAGCCAAGACGGCGTGAATCTGATCGAGAAGTATGAAGGATTCAGGAATGATGCTTATCAGGACGCTGTGGGCGTATGGACGATCGGTTACGGGCACACCAGCATGGCTGGAGAACCCAAGGTATATCCGGGCATGCACATCACCCGGGCACAGGGAGAGTCGATTCTGGAGAATGACCTCGTCGAGTACGAGAATGCCGTACGCCGCAACGTGCATGTTCCCCTGACCCAGGGCCAGTTTGATGCATTGGTCAGCCTGACCTACAACGTCGGGCCGGGTGGTTATTCGACCTTGTTGAATGATTTGAACAGCGGCAACTATGCCAAGGCCCAGCAGGATTTCCACATGTACGTTCATGCCGGAGGGCGCGTTCTGCAGGGCTTGGTCCGCCGCCGCAATGAAGAAGCGGCCATGTTCGGGGGCGAGGCGCCAGTCGGAACCGCACCGTCGCCTGCGCCCGCACCGTCGCCGTCCGGGGGCGGTACCTACACGGTCAGGAGTGGTGACACGATGTCCGGCATTGCAGCGCGACTCGGCGTGTCGCTGTCGGCGCTGGAGGCGGCCAACCCGCAGATCAGCAATCCGAATCTGATTCATCCGGGGCAAACGATTCACATTCCCGGCAAGGGCAGCAGTGCACCGTCGCCGCCGCCTGCGCCCGCACCCGCACCGTCGCCGTCCGGGGGCGGTACCTACACGGTCAGGAGTGGTGACACGATGTCCGGCATTGCAGCGCGACTCGGCGTGTCGCTGTCGGCGCTGGAGGCGGCCAACCCGCAGATCAGCAATCCGAATCTGATTCATCCGGGACAGACCATTCACATCCCCGGCAAGGGCGGCAGCGCACCGGCGTCGCACGACTACACGGTGCAGCGTGGCGACTCGATGTCGAGCATCGCATCGCGCAACGGCGTGTCGCTGTCGGCGCTGGAGGCAGCCAATCCGCAGATCAGCAATCCGAACCTGATTCACCCGGGACAGACCATTCACATTCCCGGCAAGGGCGGCAGTGCACCGGCATCGCACGACTACACGGTGCAGCGCGGCGACTCGATGTCGAGCATCGCGTCGCGCAACGGCGTGTCGCTGTCGGCGTTGGAGGCGGCCAACCCGCAGATCAGCAATCCAAACCTGATTCATCCGGGGCAGACGATTCACATTCCCGGCAAG
>CAZSOU010000011.1:0-31279 GCA_964608595.1 uncultured Rhodanobacteraceae bacterium | reverse complement strand
CGCGCAACGGCGTGTCCTTGTCGGTACTGGAAAAGGCCAACCCGCAGATCAGCAACCCCAACAGAATCAGTGTCGGGCAGACCATCCATATTCCCGGGGCCGGTCCGGTGGATTCCGGTGGCCCGACGCGCGGGACCAACGCCGCATCCATTGCACACAGTTACTACGGGATGTACGCCTCGCAGCTGGAAAACCAGGGTGTCATCATCGATGGCGTGGATACCAAGGTGTGCTGTGCCAATTTTGTCACCGCGATGCTGATCCAGGCAGGTGAGGTCCCGGCCCATGGCATGAACTTCGTGCAGCGGGTCAACGTGTCCGCGATGTCGGACTATCTCCAGGCCCATGGCTGGAGCATCGTGCCACGGTCCCAGGCCAAGCCGGGTGACGTATGGGTCAGCAGCAGCGAGGGTCATACGGAACTGGTGTATGGCAACAACAATGGCAGTCTCAAACTGATTGGCTCCAACAACCATCCGGTATGGACCAATCAGCAGGTCAACTACTCCAACCATGTCACGAGTGGTTACGTGCTGGCACCGCCGCATTGATCAATCGGAACGATGCAAACGCGTGAAGGCGGGCCCGGCGTGGCCCGCCTTCGTGTATCCGGGTGAATTATCGGCACGGTCGAACGGACGAGGTGCGGATGAATGGTTCGCTGCAAATGTCGTGTCGGTCGCTCAGGGATTTTCTTGCGGCGCCTGACCCGGCGGGTAGGGAAAGATGGCGTCAGGTGCCCCGTATTGTCCGGGCCAGACCGCCCAGGCAACGTCGGTAGGGCCAATGGCGTCGTCCTTCACTTTCCAGACATCGCCGTGGCGCTCGAGCAGTGCCATGTAGACGTCCGATTTGCCGCCGTTTTCGGCAGCCTGCTGGAAGGACGTGTCCGCGTAACTGATGGGTTGTCCGCCGGAACCGCGCATGGTGGCTTCCAGATAGGCCCAGTTCTTCAGAACATTCAGATGGTCGACTTCGAGAATCACCTGCTTGCCCAGCATCTTTTCCACAGGTTGGCGCGCCGCGTCGAGAACGGCGGTGCGCTCGGCGCTGCCGGTAGCCGGTGTGTGCGGTGTTTCCTGAGCTTGGGTTGTATTCATGGCCAGGGCACTCAACAAAATGAAAGTCAGGCATCGGTACATGTTCACCCTCCCGATGGGGCGTAATGCATGTCGGTCTCAACTATACCCATGGGGAAGCCGCCACCGAACCTCGGGAAAACCCTTGGTCCGGCGGGATTCAGTCGGCCAGATGCCGCTTGCTCCGGCTTGTCCGCCAGACTTCTGCCGCATCGGTCGCATGACTCGCACGAATGGCTTTGATTCGGTCACGAACCGCGTTCATGGCATGCGCTGGAGCCGCCTCGTTGCGACGTGCGATCAAACAGTATCCAGGCTCAGGTAGCGTCCGGGTGATTGCCCCAGACTTCGGTGAAACATGGCCACGAAGGCGCTGACGCTGGCGTATCCCAGGGTATCGGCAACATGGGCGACGGTCATCCCCTTGCCGAGTTGGTCCAGCGCGTGACCGAGACGAACCTGTTGGCGCCACTGCATGAAACTCAGGCCGGTTTCGTCACGGAACCGGCGGGTCAGGCTGCGCGTGGAAAGGCCGGCCCATTCGGCCCATTGATCGCGGTTGCGCGAGTCACCGGGATACGCGAGCAGGGCCTGGGCCACGCGCAACACGCGACGATCCACCGGCATTGGCAGTCGGATCGGGCTGTCCGGTGCGTCGGCGTGGCTCATTTCGTCCATCAGCACGTCCATCAAGCGCTGCTGCTCGTCATTGAGGTGTGGCTGGTCCGACCACTCGGCGGCGCGATACACGAGCGCGCGCATCAACTCCGTGGCGTGCAACGTGGCTGGTTGTGACGGCAGGCTGCGGGTCGCCTCGGGCGCCACCCACACCCCCCAGCCGGTGATCGGTTCGATGATGCGCACCGTGTGTTCGATGCCGTGCGGCATCCAGCCGACGTGATTCGGCATTACCGCCCAGACGCCCGCGCGTGTCCGCACGCAAGCCATGCCGCTTTCCACGTACATGAACTGGCCGCGGCGATGTCGGTGCCAGTCGGTTTCGCCCATGACCGGCTGACCCTTGACCACGTAAGCGATGAGCGGCGGGCCGTCGAGGCTGTTGATGCGATTGAAATCGGGAAGGAATTCGCGGGTTGGCACGTTCACGACAGAATTTGGCCCATTCGCGTTATCGAGACGAAGACGACATGGCCTAGTCTGCCAGACTTGCGCTGATGCCCGGTTGTGGTTCGGACATCGCCGTTCGACGCGAATATTTCCAGGAGACAGACATGAATCGCCGAGCATTTCCGACCAGCAATGATCCGGAGCCGGAATCGAGTGCCGCGTCATCCCTTGCCGTTTTCGTGACTTGTGCGCAGTTGATGCTCGATCAGACGACACCGGAAGGGCAGCGCCGTCAGGCTGAAACACGTCTGTTGTCACAACTGCCGGTGTTGCGTGCGCTCGGCGTGTTCGAGTTGTTCAGTGTGCGTGATGCGGCGTTGGCGACATTGCTGGAAGACGAGTTCGCGTTGCTGGATCAGGCGAAAGCCATCGCCGGGAGTCACCCGGCCGTGCAGGAGGATGTGGCGTCGAAATCGATGTGAACGATATATTTGCCTTGACAAATATAGCTATGGCCATAAAATGCGCGCTCATGTGCCCTTCCGCCACCCACTGCGACAAACCGCCGGAAAGCCTCGGCATCCTGCTCGGCATGGTCAAAGCCGAGCTGGTGCGCTCGCTCGAGCAGGAATTGGCTGAACGTGGCGTGGAACTGCGTTTCAGCCAGGTGCAGGCCCTCAAACGGTTGCATTTGTTCGGGCCGATGAGCGCCGGCGAGCTGTCGCGCTCGTTGGGGCACGACGGCGGGGCGATGACACGCCTGCTGGACCAACTCGAAGACAAGGACTATTTGCGACGCAAGCCCGACCCGCAAGACCGGCGCGCCCTGCGTATCGAACTGACCTCCTCGGGCAAGCGCTTGTGCGCCGAGCTTGCCGGTTGCTCCGACCGCGTGATGGACGCGGCACAGAAGTCGCTCGGCAAAGACGAGCGACACCATCTGATCGATTACCTGCAACGGATCTTGACGACGTTGCGCCACTGACCCACTGACCGCGAACCCGGATTCGAAACTCATGCGATTGCGACTGCCCCCTTTCGTCGCCGCTTGTGCCATGGCGGTATTGCTCAGCGCCTGCGCCAGCAGCGATGGCATCAAGCCCGCCGGCCACATGATCGAAGTCGATCACCTGCACGCCGAGCGCAGCCTGGCCGGTGCGCCGCTGACCAAGGCGGCCTGGCCGAGCACCGACTGGTGGAAGGCGCTGGGCGATCCCCGGCTTGATGCACTGGTGCACGAAGCGCTGGCCGGCAACCCCGACATCGCCATCGCCAGTGCCCGCGCGCGCGGCGCCCTCGCGAAGGCGCGCCTGGTTGATGCCGGACGCAAGCCGGGGGTGAAGGCATCGGCCAGCCTTTCCGGTGCGCATTTGCCTGAAACGCTGGTCCCGGCGCCGATGGGCGGGAGTTTCGGCTGGGTCAAATACGCCTACCTCGGCTTCAATTGGGATCTGGACTTGTGGGGCGGCAAACGCGCCGCCTGGGAAGCGGCCGTGGATCAGGCCCATGCCGCCGCCGTGGATGCGCATGCCGCACGCCTGATGGTTTCGGTGAACGTGGCGCGCGCGTATGCGCGGCTGGGTTATGCCTTCCGTCAGCAGTCGCTGGCCAAGCAGGAACTTGACCGTGCCAGCGGTGCGCACGACCTCACCCGACAGCGCGTCGACGCCGGCATCGACAGCAAGTTCCAGCTCAAGCGTGCCGATGCCGAGGTTGCCACGGCCAAAGAGCAATATGCCGCCGCCAAGCGCAAGGTGGATGCCGCGCGGGTGGCGCTGTCGACGCTGCTCGGCAAAGGCCCGGACCGGGGTCTGGACATCGACGCGCCGGAGCCGTTGATGCCCAGGCAGCTGGCGTTGCCACCGAACCTTCCGGCCAACCTTCTGGGCCGCCGTCCGGATCTGGTCGCCGCCCGCTGGCGCGTGCAGGCCGCCGGGCGCGACATCAAATCGGCGAAGGCGAAATTTCTCCCGAACATCAGTCTGGGCGCCATGGCCGGTTTCGTGAACAAGGGCAGCTCGCCGCTGTTCGAATTGCCGGCACGTTTTTTCCAGATTGCACCAGCCATCAGTCTGCCGATTTTTGACGGCGGCAGTCTTCGCGCCAACCTGGCCGGCAAGGACGCGCAATACGACATGGCCGTGGCGACGTACAACAAAACCCTGGTCGGCGCGCTCAATCAAGTTGCCAACGACATGCACGGCTTGCAATCGCTTCAGGAGCAATCCGCGGCGCAGAAGCAGGCGCTGGACGCCGCGCGGGATGCGTGGAAATTGTCGCAACAGCGTTACAAAGCCGGCGTCGGCAGCTTTCTGGAGTCGCTCAACGTGCGTCAGCAACTGCTGAAAGCCGAACAGGGTGTTGCCGCATTGCATGCCGAGCAGGTGGATCTGTCCATCCAGCTGGTGCAGGCCCTTGGCGGCGGTTTCCAGGCGCAGGCCGAACCTCGACAGGGCGACGTGGCCGACGACGACACCACATCCCGTACTTCCCATCCGACCCAGCGTTGAGATACCCCCATGACTGACGAAACCAACGACGTCAAAACCGACGACAAACCGGCCAAGCGCAAAGGCAAGCGCAAGTTGTTCCTGCGTCTGCTGATGGCCGTGGTGGTGGTTGCCATCATTGCCTGGGCGCTGTGGTATTTCCTTGAAGGGCGCTGGTATGCCGAAACCGACGATGCCTACGTCGGTGGCAACGTCGTGCAAATTTCGCCCAAGGTGCCCGGAACCGTGGTCAGCATTGGCGCCGACAATGGTGATCTGGTGCATGCCGGTCAGGTGCTGGTGAAGCTCGATCCCAGCGACACCGCGGTGGCGCTGGAGGCGGCGAAAGCCGGTCTGGCACAGGCGGTGCGCAAGGTCCGCGGCCTGTACAACAACGTCGAAGGCGCCAAGGCGCAGGTGGATGCCGCCGAGGTCACGCTGCACAAGGCGCAGTCGGATTACGACCGCCGCAAGGGGTTGGCCGAATCGGGCGCCATTTCCGCCGAAATGCTGGCGCATGCGCATGATGCGCTGGCGGCCGCTCGCAGCGCCGTGATCACCGCCAAGCAGAAGTATCACAACACCGAGGCGCTGGTGGGCGGCACCGATGTCGCCTCCAATCCCGGCGTCAAGGCTGCCGAAGCCAAATTGCGCTCGGCCTACCTCGACAACGTGCGCACCACGCTGGTGGCACCAGTGGACGGCTATGTGGCCAAACGCACGGTGCAGGTGGGTGAAATGGTCCACCCCGGCATGGCATTGATGGCCGTGGTGCCGCTGAATGAGGTGTGGGTGGATGCGAACTTCAAGGAAACCCAGCTCGAACACATGCGCATCGGGCAACCGGTTGAACTGACGTCCGATCTTTACGGTGGTTCGGTCACCTACCACGGCAAGGTCGAGGCGCTCGGCATCGGTACCGGCAGTGCGTTCTCGCTGTTGCCGGCACAGAACGCCACCGGCAACTGGATCAAGATCGTGCAGCGGGTGCCGGTGCGTATCTCGCTGGAGCGGAAGGAGCTGGACGAGCACCCGTTGCGGATCGGCTTGTCGATGAGCGTGAGCGTCAACCTGCACAATCAGGACGGCAACATGCTTGCGCAGCAAGCGCCGACCAAACCCGTGTTCACCACCACGGTGTACAAGCAGCAGCTGGCCGCGGCGCAGGCGCTGATCAATCGAATCGTGCAGGACAACCTCGGCAAGACCGCCGACTGACACCCCTTGCCTTGTGCAGGAGCGCGCCTCATGCGCGACAGCTGTCGACGTGATCGTGCGTGCGGCTGTCGCACATGAGATGCACTCCTGCGGGCCCCATGATTGAACGGATCGCATGAGCTCGTATTTTCGACCACCGAACCTGGGATTGACGACTGTCGGCCTCGCGCTGGCGACGTTCATGCAGGTGCTCGATACCACCATTGCCAACGTTTCGTTGCCGACCATTGCCGGCAACCTCGGTGTGAGCGTGGATCAAAGTACCTGGGTGATCACCTCGTTCGCTGTCAGCATGGCCATCGGCCTGCCGTTGACGGGCTTTCTGGGGCGGCGCTTCGGCGAGGTGAAGGTTTTCGTCTGGTGCACGTTGTTGTTCGTGCTGGCCTCGTTTGCCTGCGGCATTTCGCAATCCATGGGCATGCTGATTTTCTTTCGCGTCATCCAGGGCGCGGTCGCCGGGCCCATGTATCCGGTGACGCAGAGCCTGATGATTTCGGTGTACCCGCCGCACAAACGCGGCATGGCCTTGGCCCTGATTTCGATGGTTACCGTGGTGGCCCCGATTGCCGGCCCGATTCTGGGCGGCTGGATTACCGAGAATTATTCCTGGCGCTGGATCTTTTTCATCAACGTGCCGATCGGCTTTTTCTGCAGCTTCCTCATTCGCAGCCAGCTCAAGGAAAAGGTCGAGAAAATCGAAAAACCGCGCATGGACTACGTCGGCCTGATCACGCTGATCATCGGTGTGGGACTGCTGCAGGTGGTGCTGGACAAGGGCAATGACGCCGACTGGTTCGATTCGACATTCATCGTCGTTGCCAGCGTGATCTCTGCCATTGCACTGGCCGTGTTCGTGATCTGGGAATTGACCGACGAAGACCCGATTGTCGATCTGAAACTGTTCCGACACCGCAATTTCAGCGCCGGTACTTTGGCCCTGGTACTGGCTTATGCCGCCTTTTTCGGCATTGCGTTGTTGCTGCCGTTGTGGATGCAACGCAACCTCGGCTACACCGCCATCTGGGCGGGCCTTGCGACGTCGCCGCTGGGCGTTTTGCCGCTGGTGTTGACATTTTTCATCGGCAAATACGCTGCCAAGGTCGACTTGCGCTGGCTGGCGTCCATCTCCTTCATGGTGATGGGGGGCGTGTGTTTTCTTTACTCCAATTTCAATCTGGACGTGAATTTCATGCACGTGGCCATGGTGCAGTTGTTGCTGGGGCTGGGTGTGGCATTTTTCTTCATGCCGGTGTTGACGATTCTGTTGTCGGATCTGGAGACCAGCGAGATCGCGTCGGGTTCGGGCGTGGCCACCTTTTTGCGTACTGTGGCCGGCAGTTTTGCCGCTTCGATCATCACGTTCCTCTGGACGCAGCGTGCCAGCGTGCATCACGCGCAGTTGACGGAATTCATCA
The DNA here is from genome assembly GCA_964608595.1 of uncultured Rhodanobacteraceae bacterium. Classification (GTDB taxonomy): domain Bacteria; phylum Pseudomonadota; class Gammaproteobacteria; order Xanthomonadales; family Rhodanobacteraceae; genus Oleiagrimonas. The sequence continues at coordinate 24,010 of CAZSOU010000011.1, read as the reverse complement.
CGCCCTACAGTCCGATGGCCAACCAGGCGATGACGAGCTTCGGTCCGAACTCCCAGTCGCAATCGCTGGCATGGCTCAACGGCATCATCACCCAGCAGGGGTTCCAGATTTCGTTCAACGAAATTTTCTATGGTCTGGGCTGGATATTCTTTGCCCTGATTGCCGTGATGTGGCTGGCCAAGCCTCCATTCGTGAGTCAGGGCGGCCCGTCGGCTGGACATTGATGAAAAAGGCGGCCGATCTGATCGGCCGCCTTTTTCATCGGGTTCGACGCATCAGAATCTGACGCCGGCCATCAGCATGGTTTCGCCCAGGTTCTTGCCGCCGAAAACGTCGCCATTCGAAATGTGCCGAATCATGACCGTCCAGTGCGGCCCCCGCCATCCCACCGAGCTGATGAACTGACCGGCGCTCGACAAGGCATCCGTGCGCCCGCCGGCCACACCGAGCTGGAAACTGGCGAATGCGCCATGCCACCAGTCGACCAGACGCAACCCGGCGCCGGCCACATAAACGGCGTGATCGAGATGCTCGCGCGAGGTCCGTCGGGCCTGGATCCAGCCCACGGTCGCGACGGGCTGAACGTGAAACCCGCGCCAGTCGCGGACGTGATCGCTGCCGATATTGACGAAGACGCTGGTGGTCCAGCGGTTTTCGGTGGTGGCGCTGCGACCGGCGACGATGCCGAGATCGGCGGCACGGGCGAATGTGGGGGTGATGCTAGCCGCTGCGAGTGTGCCGGCGACCGCCAGGCGGAGTAACCGCGCGTGCATGAAATACTCCTTGTCATCTTATTGAACCCCGCGGTTCAATTATACGCCCGTCGTGCGGCGTGACCCAATCCTTGGCGGTATCTCACACCGGCCAGCGCAGTTCCACGTGCGTGTTGAAAAAGCGCGGGTCATCCGCGGAGCCGCCGAGTCGTGCCTGAAAAACGCCGATGCCGTCGACCGGCAATTGCTGGCCTTCCGCAAAATGGCCGCCCAGGGCCAGCATGTCGGCCATTTGCTGGCAAAAGGCGCCGGCACGATCGGTTTCCGACGCCGGGACGCGCGTGACGCTGACATCCGGCCGCGCGAATTTGCGCAACCCGCGCGTGTGTACCCATTGGCGCTCGGGTTCATCCGGGTCGTTGTCGCACAAGACCAGAAAATGCTGGCGCATGGTTTCATTGCTGCCGGCGGCCACACGGCGGATCCAGGTGGCGCGGTCGTAAAGCCCCGATACCTGCGGGTCGACCACTGCCACCGCACCACGCTCAAACAAGCGTGCGATGGTTTGCAGCGTATGGCGCAGGTAATCGAGGTCGGCGGGGTCGTCCACAGTGCCGGCGATGCGCAGTACGTCGGGTGTCTTGCGGGCCGCCTCGAGCGTTTGCGGCGCTTCGTCGGCAAGCACTTCGCCCAGCGAGCCGGTCAGCGGATACCCGTCCCACGACTTGAGCGCATCGTGCGCGTAATGGGTGGCCGTGATGCCGGCGGGCAAATCCGTCTCGGGCGCGGTACCGCCGAAATGACCGAACACGAAGTACAGCAGCGTCGCCTTCTCGCTGCTGGCATGCCAGTAGGGCCGTTTCCAGCGGGCTTCGGGGCGGGGTGGCGGTGTGATCATGGCGGTTCCCGGTGGTAGTCAGTCGATTCGGTCGTCGATGCGGTCGAGCGGCAACACGGTTTGTTGCGGTTCGATACGTCCGTGACCGGCGGTGATCTTCTTGAACTCGGCACGGCTTACGGAGACATAGCGGTCATTGCCGCCGATCTCAACCTGCGGGCCGGCGGTGACGGCATGGCCCTGTTCATCCACGCGTACCACCATGGTGGCCTTGTGGCCGGTGTGGCAGATGGTCTTGATTTCCGCCAGCTCGTCGGCCCAGGCCAGCAGGTACTGGCTGCCCTCGAACAATTCACCGCGAAAGTCGGTGCGCAGACCGTAGGCCAGCACCGGCACGCCGAGCCGGTCGACCACATCGGTAAGTTGCCACACCTGAGCGCGGGTCAGAAATTGCGCTTCGTCCACCAGCACGCAATCGAGCTGGCCGCGAGCGTCAATCTCGGCTTTGACCATCGCGGCAAGATCGGCATCGCGGGCAAAACGCAGCGCGCGCGCCTTCAGGCCGATGCGCGAGGCAACCATGCCTTCGCCGTAACGGTCGTCCAGCGCCGGCGTCAGAATCAGCGTGCGCATGCCGCGCTCGTGGTAGTTGTAGGCGCTTTGCAGCAAGGTGGTGGTCTTGCCGGCGTTCATGGCCGAATAGTAGAAGTACAGCTTGGACATGGTTTTCGGTTGCGGAAGGGAAGGTGTGGTAACGGGGATCGGGGGCAGCCTGCAAAGCTCATCCGCGCGGTTGCTTTCGGAGCACTCGTGGTTGTCGGCGAGGATTCCTCACGGTCGCCTCGTCCGGCGCCGAGCTTGTCGAAGCACCGCCGCGAACGGCGCGAGCCTGCGACGACCCGTCTCGAATTCGGGTGCGGCGGGGGTGCGGTTCATTCCACGCAAGCCGCACGTGCCTGCCGGCGCCTGGCGCGCCATCCGCGCAGCCAGGTGCGGAAGTCGAGCAGCGAGTTGATGCTGTAGATGGCGCGAAACATCGTCAATCGTCGCAGCACCGCGCGGTCGTCGAACACGTCACCGGCAAGCATCGAGATGACGCCCTGTTCGATCCTGCAAATGTTCCGCGGGCTGCGGAACAGGCGGGCCATCACCGGGTTGTTGAAGCGATAGATGAAAAAACCGAAGCGGCGCATGCCGGTACGCAACCGACGTTCCAGACGTCGCTGCAATGCCGCTTCACGGCGCGGGTCACGCAATGCGCCGTCGACTACCTCGACCGCGTGTTCGGCGCCACTCATGGCCATGTACACCCCGGAGGAGAAAAGCGGATCCTGAAACCCGAAAGCGTCGCCGATCAGCAGCCAACCCGGGCCGCCGATGCGGCTTGCATCGTAGGAATAATTGCCGGCGGCCATGACCCGGTCACCCATGAGCGTGGCGTGTTCAAGGCGTTTCCACATCGCCGGGTTGGTTTTGAGCATCTGCAGGAAAAAGTCGCGCTGACTGCCGCGTCGTTGCTTGAAGTGATCCGGTCCGGCGACCACGCCGACGCTCATGATCTCGCCGCGCAGTGGAATCAGCCAGGCCCAGCCATCCTGGCCGAAGCGGTAAAGGCTGACGTTGCCCTTGTGCTCGCCCTGACGGAATTCGGCGCCCGTGAAGTGGCCGAACAGTGCGGCGGTCTGATGCTTGCGGTTTTTGCGTTTGAGTTTCTTCTTGCCGGCGAGCAGCGCATCGCGACCGCTGGCGTCGATCACGTAGCGCGCGCGGATGCGGTATTCGCCATCGTCGCCGCGGACGGTTGCCACCGATTCGCGCTTGCCCAGGTGCTCGACAGCGGTCACGCGTGCACCTTCGCGCATGTCGGCGCCTTCCTCGCGTGCGTGTTCGAACAGCATCTGGTCGAAATCCTGACGGTACACCTCGAACGAGTGCGGTGGGCTCGAACCCAGCGCGCGGCAGAAGTCGAAGGTGTTGTAGCCGCGTTCGTTGTCGGCTTCGAAATCGGCGCCCGCCTTGTACTTGCCGATGGCGCGCACCTTTTCCATCACGCCCAGGCGTTCGAAGATCGGAAGGTTCATCGGCAGCAGCGATTCGCCGATGTGAAAGCGGGGATGATGTTCTTTCTCCAGGCCGATGACGGTCCAGCCGCGTCGCGCCAACAGTGTGGCCACGGTGCAGCCCGCCGGACCGCCGCCGATCACCAGCACATCGCAGTTTGTCGCGTCGGCCTGCGCCGTTGTGCTCATCGCCCCCACTCCTCGGCTCCTCAGTGTCTTGCCATCGCGCCAGATTAGCGCATGACGGCGATCACGGCGAGCTGCGACCGGCCGAATTTCCGCGCTTTCGACTTGACCGAGCCGCTACCATGTCGCGCATGCTCAATCCCCAACAACGACTGGCCGTGGAACATGCCGCGGGCCCCTTGCTGGTGCTGGCAGGCGCCGGTTCCGGCAAAACGTCGGTCATCACGCAGAAAATCGCCTGGCTGGTGGCGCACGACATTGCGCCGGCCGGCAAGGTCGCGGCCATCACCTTCACCAACAAGGCGGCGCGCGAAATGCGCGAGCGCGTGGCCAGACGCGTCAGTGCCGAGGCAGCGCAGGCGTTGACCGTGTGCACCTTTCACGCGCTCGGTCTCAGGTTTTTGCATATCGAGCATGAGCGGGCAGGGTTGCGGCGCAACTTTTCCATTCTGGATGCCGATGATGCCGGCGCCATCATCAAGGAGCTGGCGCCCAAGGGCATCAAGCCGGATGCGCTGTGGCAGTTGAAATCGTTGTTGTCACGCGCCAAGAATTCGGGCCTGACGCCGGCGCAGGCGCAGGCGGCGGCACGGGCGCCGCGGGAAGTCGAGGCGGCCACGATCTACGAGCTGTACCAGAAACGTCTGGCGGCCTACAACGCGGTCGATTTCGACGATCTGATCCGCCTGCCGCTGCAGGTGCTGGAAGGCGACGCCGACGTGTGCGCCGAGTGGGGCGAGCGGCTGCGTTATCTGCTGGTGGACGAGTATCAGGACACCAACGATGCGCAATATCGGTTGCTGAAGTGCCTTGCGGGCAAGCGCGGGGCATTCACGTGCGTCGGCGATGACGATCAATCCATCTATGCCTGGCGCGGCGCCAATCCCGAAAACCTGGCCCAATTGGCGCATGATTACCCCGACCTCACCGTGATCAAGCTGGAGCAGAACTACCGCTGCAGCAAACGCATCCTGCGCACCGCCAACGCGTTGATCGCAAAAAACCCGCACTTGCATGTCAAGAACCTGTGGAGCGAATTGCCCGAAGGCCCGCAGATTCGCGTGCTCGAATGCAACGACAGTGACCACGAGGCCGAACGTATCGCGGGTATCGCCACGTATCTGGCCGAAAAACACAAGGCGCGCTGGCATGAATTTGCCGTGTTGTATCGTGGCAACCATCAGGCGCGGGCGCTGGAAAAAGCGCTGCGTGTGGCGCGGGTACCGTATCACCTGAGCGGTGCGTTGAGTTTTCTCGACCGTGCCGAAGTGAAGGACATCCTGTGCTATCTGCGCCTGCTGGCCAATCCCAGCGACGATGCCGCCTTCTTGCGCATCGTCAATGTGCCGCGCCGTGAGGTCGGCGCCACCACGCTGGAAAAGCTGGGCCATCTGGCGCAATCGAAACACCTGCCGTTGCTGGAAGCGGCGCGTTCGGACACGGTACTGCAGCAACTGGCGCCGCGCCCGGCTTCGGCACTGGCCGGCTTTGTCGAACTGATCGACGGTCTGCGCCGCGATGGCGCGCGTCAGTCGGCAGCCGAACTGGCCGAGCAGGTGATCGAGCGCACGCGTTATGTCGAACATCTGGCGGTTGCGACGCCGCAGCCCACGTTGCGCGAACGCCGCCAGGCCAACCTGCGCGAGTTGACCGAGTGGTTCCGGGCCATGGGCAAGGATGACGCCGTGGGCGATCTTGCCGCACAGTTGGCTTTGCTCGGGCATGCCGATCGCGATGATGCCGGCAATGCCATGCGCCTGATGACGCTGCATTCGGCGAAGGGGCTGGAATTCCGTTTCGTGTTCATCGTCGGATGTGAAGACGGCACGCTGCCGCATGAAGGCGCCATCGAGGAAGGCCGCGTCGAAGAGGAGCGGCGCTTGATGTACGTGGGCATCACCCGTGCCAAGGAACTGCTGACGCTGACCTGGTCCAAGCGCACGCGCCGCTTTGGTGAAATCAGCGCCAACAAACCCAGTCGCTTCCTCGCGGAAATGCCCGAAGGCGATCTGCACTGGCAGGGCCGCGACCCGGAAGCCGATGCCGCCATCACGCGCGAAACGGCCGAGTCGCACCTGGCCAAGCTGAGCGCATTGCTGTCCAAACCCGGCTAGCCGGCTTTATTCATCGGGATTCGTCGCGAGCGGCCTGGGGCACGCGCAGCAGAATGCTGGTGAATAAAGCAGGCCGGGAGCCCCTTGATCAGCAGGAGCGCACCTCATGTGCGACAAGCGTTTCATCAGCTGTACGTCGGTCGCGCATGAGGTGCGCTCCGGCGGCAACGACAGAAACATCTCGTGGGCGAGGAAGTATGCTCGTTCCGTCATTTGTCATTGGAGTTGTCATGAACCGGCTGCTTTCCTGTCTCGCCATCGTGCTTTTGTCCGGCTGCGCGGCCACGGGCGTCAAGGCGCCGTCGACGGGGCCCGCGCCCGACGACAACCTCAATGCCGTGGCATGGACGCAGACTTCCGTCGAACACGACCTGATCTATCGCGAGGTGTATCGTCAGGCGACCGGGGTATTGACCGAGGCGCTCGCCGATCCCGACTGGGATGCGTTGACGCCACAGGATCGCCATCACGATGCGCGGGGTTTGAAGCCGGCGGTGATTCTCGATATCGATGAAACCGTGCTGGACAATTCGCCATACCAGGCGCGCCTGGTGCGCGAGCACGGCCAGTACAGCAGCGCCACCTGGGCCGATTGGGTGCGCGAAAAGCGCGCCCGCGCCCTGCCCGGTGCGCTGGCCTTCACGCGCTATGCCGCGGCCCACGGCATTGCCGTGATCTATCTGTCCAACCGTCCGCAATCGCTGGACAAGGCCACGTTGGCCAACCTGAAAGCGTTGGGATTTCCGGTGTCGGGCCCGGAAGCATTTCTGGGGCTGGGCACCAGGGTGGCGGGTTGCGTGCAGGTGGGTTCGTCCAAATCATGTCGCCGGCGCAAGGTGGCGCGGACCTACCGCGTGCTGGTGCAGGTGGGCGATCAGATGGGCGATTTCATGGCGCTTTCGGATGCCACGCCGGAGGCCCGACGGGCCGAGGTCAAGCCGTACCTGAAATGGGTCGGTCGGCGCTGGTTCGTGTTGCCGAATCCGACGTATGGCGATTGGGAGTCGGTCCTTTTTCATGGTGATCATGAACTTGATCCGGCCGAGCGGCGCGCCGCCAAGTTGAAGGCTCTGCGCTATCACTGAGGTTTTCGTCGCGTGCGGCGGCCGGTTTCGCCGTCAAAACGTGCTCCGGACTTTGTCTTCTTGGGGCATGCCGGGAAAATGAACGAACGCCCGCAGGGCACAACCCCCGCCGAAGGCCAGCCCGGTGCACGCAGGGCTGGCAACCGCCGCAGGCGGCAAAACAACTACCCTGCGCGATGCACCTGCAACCCCGCAGCCGACTGACTGACCGGCATCACCTCGATGCGGTTGACGTTGAGGTGGGGAGGCAGATTGGCAATCCACCACACCGTGGCGGCGATGTCGTCGCCAGTGATGGGATCGGCACCCGCGTAAAGCTTGTCCGATGCCGCCTGGTCACCGCCCGTGCGCACCAGCGTGAATTCGGTTTCGGCCATGCCCGGCTCGATATTGGTCACGCGCACGCCGGTGCCGTGCAGATCCGTGCGCAGGTTCTGCGAAAACTGGGTCACGAACGCCTTGGTCGCGCCATACACGTTGCCGCCGGGATACGGGTACGTTCCCGAGATGGAGCTGATGTTGACGATGCCGCCGCGACGCCCGACGAGGCCGGGCAGCAACTTGCGTGTCAAGGTCACCAGCGCCGTGACGTTGGTGTCGATCATCTGCCGCCACTGATCGAGGTCGCTTTCCTGTGCCGCCGCGGTGCCCAGCGCCAGACCGGCATTGTTGATCAGCAGATCGATATCGGCATGACTGGCGGGCAGGGCGTCCAGTGCGGCCTGCATGGCGTCGGCATCACGCATGTCGAAGGCGGCGGCATGAACCTTGTCGTCACCGAGGCGTTCGGTCAATGCCGCCAAACGGTCGGCGCGGCGCCCGCAGGCCACCACCTGCCAGCCGCCGTGCACGAACGTCTTGGCCATGGCGGCGCCGAAACCCGCGGTAGCACCGGTGATGATGACGGTTTTGGTGTTCATGGACGGTTGCTCCTTCCCGCAATGCTCACTGTTCCTTGAGCGCCATGGCACTGATGCCGGCCGCCTCAAGTTTCTGCTTTGCCGCTTCCAGCGCGCTGGCGCTCGAGAAGGGCCCCAAGCGTACGCGATTCCATGTCTTGCCGTTGATGGTGACGGGCTGGATCTCGGCGCGAAATCCCTTGAGAGCAAGCTTGGCCTTCAACGCCTCGGCGTCACTGGAATTCGGGAACGAGCCGACTTGCAGCAGGTATTGACCGCCGCTACTGGTCGACGCCGTGCTGTTGCTGGTGTCGTTGTCCCGGCTGGCCGTGTTGTCGCCTGTGGTGGTGCCCGCTTGCTGCGCGGCCTGCTGCTTTTGCTGTTCGGCTTTGGCCTGGGCATTGATCTGGGCGTCGGGAATGACGACCTCTTTTTCCGGCAGTACGGAGTAGAAGTCGTAACGCGGCTGTTTCTTCTCGGTTTTTGCGGCAATGCCGGCGCCATCGTCCGGTTGCCCTGATTGCGGATTGGCCTGCGGCGTGTTGTCCGAGCGCGAGATGGGCATGTGTCCGCTGTGGTTGACGATGCCCATGCCGATGGCGCCGACGATGATGCCGATCAGTACCAGCAGCCATGCCGGCCAGCCGCCGTTGCGTGTTGCCTGTTTGCCTTTGCGTGCGCGTGCCATGTTTGCCTCGTGGTTCAAAAGAATGCCCCCGTGACGGCTTGTCGTGCCGTGGCCGCGGGCGCCATGTTCTCGAAAAAACTACATGCGTTCCGGGGCGCCGAGCCCCAGCAGCTCGAGCCCATTGTTCAACACTTGGCGCGTGGCGACCACCAGCGCCAGGCGGGCATCGCGCAGCGCGGCGTCATCGACCAGAAATTGCTGGCTGTTGTAGTAGGCGTGGAAGGCCTGTGCCAGATCGCGCAACCAGGTCGCCAGCATGTGCGGCTCCAGCGTGGCGGCGGCCGCTTCGACGACCTCCGGGTAGCGCGATTGCTCGATCATCAACGCCTGTTCGTGTTCGCTGTCCAGCCGCGCGAGATTGGCGAGGCCGCGGGCGCGGTCGAACACGAGGCCCTTTTCCTCGGCCTGGCGCAGCACGCTGCACACGCGGGCGTGGGCATACTGGATGTAGTACACCGGGTTGTCGTTGGACTGTGAACGCGCCAGATCGATGTCGAAGGTGAGCTGCGAATCACTCTTGCGCGAGATCAGAAAGTAACGCGTGGCGTCGCGCCCGACTTCGTCGATCAGGTCGCGCAGGGTGACATAGCTGCCGGCGCGCTTGGAGATTTTCACTTCCTCGCCGCCTTTCACGACGGTCACCATCTGATGCAGCACGTAATCGGGATAGCCTTTCGGGATGCCGGCATCGAGCGCCTGCAGGCCGGCTTTCACACGCGCCAGCGAACCGTGGTGATCGGAGCCCAGCTCGGTGATGGCGCGTTCGTAGCCGCGCTGCCATTTGCTGAGGTGGTAGGCGACATCCGGCACGAAATACGTGTAGTTGCCGTCGGACTTGCGCATGACACGGTCTTTGTCGTCGCCGAAATCGGTCGAACGCAACCACAGCGCACCGTCTTTTTCGTAGGTATGGCCGTGGGCCTCGAGTTCGCGCACGGTTTCTTCGACTTTGCCGTCATCGTACAGCGATGATTCCAGGAAATACGTGTCGAAGTGGATACCGAACGCCTTGAGGTCGGCATCCTGCTCGCGTCGCAGCCAGGCCACGGCAAATGCACGAATGGCGTCCAGATCCTCGACGTCGCCGTTGGCGGTGATGTTGCCTTCGTCGCCGCTGACGCTGGCGCCGTCAAGAAAGGCGCGTGCGACCTCGGCGATGTAGTCGCCGCGGTAGCCGTCGGCCGGCCAGTTGCTGTCCTCGGGCGTGATGCCGCGTGCGCGCGCCTGCACCGAAACGGCGAGGTTGCGAATCTGCACGCCGGCGTCGTTGTAATAGAACTCGCGGCGTACATTCCAGCCGTTGGCGTCGAGCAGGCGTGCGATGCAGTCGCCGATGGCGCCGCCGCGACCGTGGCCGACGTGCAACGGGCCGGTCGGGTTGGCCGAAACGAATTCCACGCCCACCGTGCGACCGGCGGCGCCGGTGTTGCGGCCGTAGCGTTCGCCTTCATCGAGCGTACGCGTGATTTCGGCGTGCCAGGCACCGGGGCTCAGAAAAAAGTTGATGAAACCGGGGCCGGCAACTTCGACCTTGTCCACCAGGTCGCTGGCGGGCAAAGCGTCGACCAGTTGCGTCGCCAGTTGGCGCGGATTGGTGCGTGCAGCCCGCGCCAGCAGCATGGCCAGATTGCAGGCAAAGTCGCCATGGTCGCGCGAACGCGTGCGTTCGACCACGAATTCGGGCGCTGGAAGATCGGCGGGCAGAGTGTGTTGTTGGCGCAGGGCATCGAAGGCCGCCAGCACCAGAGCATGCAACGACTGTTTCACGGCACGGTGGAGTCAAGTCATGGGATCGGCCATGCTAGCAGGCAAGCGGTCTGCGCGGGAGTGGGCCATCCTGTGGATAACTCTGTGGGCAAGCGCGTGGCGGTTTTCGGACGCTTTTGCAACAGGACGGTTTTACCGTGGGTTCATGAGTGAAAGCCATTGAAAATCAATGGATAAGAGGCACAGTTTGCCGATGTCCTCCAGAAACGTTTGGCAACTTGCCCAAAACCGCCGATGTGCATAACTTCGTCGACACCATGCGAAAGCTCGGAAAACGGCGTCACATCAGGCCGCGCGCGGCCATGGATACGGGGGTTCCCGTGCCGACGACGAGGTGATCGAGCACGCGCACGCCGATCAGTTGCAACGCCTCGCGCAGCGTGTGCGTGATGTCGCGATCGGCGCGACTGGGTTCGGCCACACCGGACGGATGATTGTGCGCGAAGATCACCGCTGCCGCGTTGTGATCCAGGCAGGCGCGCACCACTTCGCGCGGATGCACGCTGGCTCCGTCGATGGTGCCGCGAAACAGTTCCTCGAAATCGAGCACACGGTGCCGGTTGTCCAGATACAGGCAGGCGAATACCTCGTAGGGCAGATGGCGCAGCCGTGCCCGCACGAAGGCAGCGCTGTCGTCGGGGTTGGCCAATGCCGGGCCGCGGGTCAGTTCTTCCCCCAGGGCGCGACGGGCCAGCTCCAGGGACGCGATCACGCGTGCGCGTTTGGCCGGCCCCAAACCGGTGATTGCCGGCAGCTGCGACATGCCCAGCAGTGTGGCCACGCCGCCGGCCTTGCTCAACAATTCCCGTCCCATCGCCACGGCATCCATGCCGCGCGTGCCACTGCCCAACAGCACGGCCAGCAATTCGGCGTCGGACAGGGCGGCACTGCCGCGCTCCAGCAGTTTTTCGCGAGGACGTTCGGTACTCGGCCAATGTTGAATGCTCATGCGGTCGGGCCAATGGGTCAAAGGAACAGCATCGGCTGTGTCCGCGCCGAAACAAAGCGGCTGACATCGACGAATCCGGTAAGCTAGGCGCTTGTGCCTTGGTCAGATTTTTCCGACATGTCCCTTTCCCAGCGCCACATCCTGCTCGGAGTCACCGCCGGCATCGCCGCGTACAAGGCGTGCGAGCTGGTGCGTCGGCTGCGCGACGCCGGCGCCGAAGTGCGGGTGGTGATGAGCAAGAACGCCACTCGTTTCGTGGGTCAGGCGACATTCCAGGCACTGTCCGGACATCCGGTGCACACCAGTTTGTGGGATCCGGGCGCCGCCATGGGCATGGGCCATATCGAGCTGGCGCGCTGGGCGGACGACATCCTGGTGGCGCCGGCCACGGCGGATTGCATTGCCCGTCTGGCCCAGGGGCGTGCCGATGACCTCTTGACCACGCTGTGTCTGGCCAGTATCGCGCCGCTGACATTGGCGCCGGCCATGAATCATCGCATGTGGAACCATCCGGCCACCGCGGCCAATGTGGCGCTGCTGCGCGAGCGTGGCACGCGCGTGCTGGGACCGGTCGACGGGCCCTTGGCGGAAGGTGAGTCCGGTCCCGGGCGTCTGATGGAGCCGCACGACATTGTCGCAGCACTCGATGCCGCTTCGGCAGACGGTCCGCTTGCCGGTTTGTCGATCGTGGTCAGCGCCGGGCCCACCTATGAAGACATCGATCCGGTGCGTTTCATCGGCAATCGCAGCTCCGGACGCATGGGGTTCGCCGTGGCTGCCGCGGCCGTCGCCGCCGGCGCGCGCGTGACCCTGGTTGCCGGCCCGGTGCATCTGGCCACGCCGGCCGGTGTGGCCCGGCGCGTCGATGTGCGCAGCGCCAGTGCGATGCATGACGCCGTCATGGCGTCCGTGCCATCGTGCGACATCTACATCGGGGCGGCCGCAGTGGGCGATTACCGTCCGAGCGAAACCTGCGGGCACAAGATCAAGAAGCGGAACAACACGCGCGACTTCACCCTGGATCTGACGGAGAATCCCGACATCCTGATGGCCGTCACGGCCTTGCCCGAGCCGCCGTTCGTGGTCGGTTTCGCGGCCGAGACACAACATGTCGAGGCCTATGCGCGCGACAAACTGAAACGCAAGAAGCTGGACATGATCGCCGCCAATCAGGTCGGCGAAGGCAAGGGTTTCGAGACAGCCGACAATGCTCTGACCGTGTATTGGCCCGGCGGTGAAAAGGCCTTGCCGCGCACCGACAAAACCGCGCTTGGTGCAGCCCTGGTGCATTGCATCGGCGAGCGTTACCGCGCACGCAAGGAGGAAACCGCATGAATCCGATCGATGTCGAGTTCAAGATACTGGACGCCCGTTTGGGCGACACCATCGATTTGCCCACGCATGCCACCGACGGCAGTGGTGCGATGGATCTGCGTGCGGCGGTCGATGCGCCGGTAACGCTTGCGCCGGGTGAAAGCATTCTGGTACCCAGCGGCATTGCCATTCATATCGGTGACCCGGGCTGGTGCGCGTTGATCCTGCCACGTTCGGGGCTGGGTCACAAAAAAGGGCTGGTGCTGGGGAATCTGGTCGGGTTGATTGATGCCGACTACCAGGGACCGCTGATGATTTCGTGCTGGAACCGTAGCCGTGAACCATTCACCATTGCGCCCGGCGATCGCGTTGCACAATTGTTGCTGGTGCCGGTGGGCCATGCGCGCATGCGACAAGTGCAGTCGTTTGCGCCCAGCACACGCGGTGAGGGTGGATTCGGATCAACCGGGGTGGGGTGATGGTCGACGACAAGGGGGAGGGCCCGGCAACGTCGGCAGGTGCGCACAAGCGGCGCCTGTCGCAGGATGTCACGGTGCGGCTGTTGCGCCTCGCGGCGGCGACGGTATTGGTGCTGTTTGCGCTGTTTTGTGCCTGGCAGGCGTGGATCATCGCGCGCGAGGGCAAGGCGCGGCATGCCGTGCTGCAAGCTCGGCAACAGGCGGTGCAACGCATCGGCAAGGTCCTCCACGAACAACAAACGCGCATCGGTCGAGCCATGGCCGACACGGCGCTGGTGGCGGATGTGGCGCGGGGCGACGCTGCGGGGCGGCGCCACGCGGCCACCCGTGCAGCCGAGTTGTTGCCGCACATGCACGACATCCACTTCTACAGTCCGTCGCTGGACGAAGTGCTGACGGCCGATTTCCAGCAGTTCGGTTACGCCAAGGCGGCACGCCTGATGAAGTTGCAAAGCCATCACGAGGCGCCGCAGGTGGGTGTTGTCGGCCGCGGCAAGCAGCACTTTCTGGCTCTGGCGCTGCCGGTCACGGCCACCGGGCCGGATACGCTGGCCTATGTCTGGCTGGAATGGTCGATCAAGCCGTTGTTGCAGCAGTTGATGCAGGTCGATCCCGGCGAGGGTCGCCTGGCGCTGCGTCAGGGCAAGGGGCCGCACGGACTGGTCCTGGCCACCCACGGGCGCCATCCGGGCGTGATGCCGGGTGCTGCGGGCGAGCAGATTCCGGGCAGCCGGCTTTGGGTGACCGCCGCCATGCCGCGCGCTTTCATCGTGTTGCCGCGCCACTGGATACTGGCCGCGGTGCTGGCACTGGTCGCGTTAATCGGCGCTGGAGTATTGTTGCGTCCGCGTTTTCAACGCAAAAAGATCAATCAGGAAGAGGAAATTCCCGTGTCCCGACCCACGCCCGCCGAGATCCCCGGCAACGCACCTGCACCTGCTCGTTCACCCGCGCCGGCGCCCGCCGTGGCCACCGTCGATGTGGACCCCGGCATTTTCCGCGCGTACGACATTCGCGGCGTGGTCGGCAAGCAGTTGACGGTCGATGTGGCGCACGCACTGGGTCAGGCCATCGGCAGCGAAATGCGCGAGCAGGGTTTGAGCGAAATCGTGGTCGGACGTGACGGGCGCCTGTCGGGCCCGGAGCTTGCCGGGGCGCTTGCTGACGGCCTGCGCGCCAGCGGCATCGATGTCATCGATGTCGGCGCCGTGCCGACGCCGCTGGTCTACTTTGCGGCCTTCCATTTCAACTGCGGCAGTGGTGTGGCCGTGACCGGCAGCCACAATCCACCCGATTACAACGGCTTCAAGATCGTCATCGGCGGTGACACGCTGTCTGGCGAAGCCATTACCGGCTTGTGCCGACGCATTCGGGAAAATCGCCTGACCAAGGGTGAAACCGGCACGTATCGCCAAGCCGACATCATTGATGATTACATCGAGCGGATCACGTCCGACGTGCAAACCGAGCGTCCCCTGAAGGTGGTCGCCGATGCCGGAAACGGCATTGCAGGCGCGGTCGCACCGCAACTGCTGGAGGGCATCGGCTGCGAAGTCGTGCCGCTTTTCTGCGAGGTGGACGGGCATTTCCCGAACCATCACCCTGACCCGTCCGATCCGCATAATCTGGAGGATCTCGAACGCGCGATCACCGAGCACGACGCCGACATCGGTGTGGCTTTCGACGGCGACGGCGATCGTCTCGGCGTGGTCACCAAGGCCGGTGACGTCATTTTCCCCGACCGCCTCCTGATGCTGTTCGCGCGCGACGTGCTGTCACGTGATCCGGGCGCCACCATCATCTACGACGTCAAATGCACGGGCCACCTCGGTCCCGAAATCCTCAAGGCCGGCGGCAGCCCGCTGATGTGGCGCACCGGGCACTCGCTGATCAAGGCCAAGATGCGTGAAACGCAGGCCGCGCTGGCCGGTGAAATGAGTGGCCACTTCTTTTTCCGGGAGCGCTGGTACGGTTTCGACGACGGCCTGTATTCGGCGGCTCGTCTGCTGGAAATTCTTGCCGGTGATCCGGAGGGGCGCGACCCGGACGCCATCCTGGCCGAGTTGCCCGACGGCGTGTCCACGCCCGAGCTCAAGATCGACATGGTCGAGGAGGGCGCCAACCATGCTTTCATCGAACGGTTCCGGAAACAGGCGACGTTCGACGGCGCGCGTCTGACCACTATCGACGGCGTGCGTGCCGACTGGCCCGACGGCTGGGGTCTGGTGCGCGCCTCCAACACCACGCCGGTGCTGGTGCTGCGTTTCGACGCCGACAGCGAGGCGGCGCTGGAGCGTATCAAGCAGCATTTCCGTGAACAATTGCTGGCGCTGGAGCCGTCGCTGACGTTGCCTTTCTGACGGTCGACTGCTCGCAGTTTCTGCCACGACGTGTCGGCACGGGCAGGCGATCCGGTCAGGCGTGGTTGAAGGTCGTCGGCGGACGGCTCATCGGCGGCCAATCGGTGCGTACGACAATGTGACTCGGTGGTGACGGCTCGTCGTGTCGACACAAGCCGCGGCTCGGGGCAGTCAATGGCCGTACCGCGCCCGTTGGGATGCCTGCAAGTCGCGATAGCGCACCAGTTCGGCAGCGATCTGTTTGCCGAGATCGGCTTTTCGGTTCTGCTGTTGCTTCAGCTTTTGCCGTTGCGCGGTAACGGTTTGACGCTGCTTGGCGATGCGTCGGGCGAGATTGTGCGGCACGCGCTTGCCCCGGGTGGTGTAGTCGGCGGCATGGCTGAGCAGTTGCGCCAGGTTCTGCTCCTGCGAGTCGAGGTTCATCCGCGTGGTGTGGATGTGATCATCCATGTTGTCGATACGGGCCTGCTGCGCCTGCTTGAATGCTTCCTCGGTCGGGTACGCCATCAGCAGACGCCGGTTTTGCTGTTCGCGCCGCGCGGCGGAAGCGGCCTGCTTGTCGCTGGTGGCGAGGGTGTTGCGTTCACTGGCACTGACGGCGGGGGGGACATGACGCACGACGCGACCGCTTGCGTCGAGAACGTCGTAGCCGTAACCCAACGCATCGACGCTCAGACTGTCGCTGTAATGCGGCAAGCCGGTGCCGTCCACCCAGCGAAAGCGGTGCGTGGTCGTTTGCGGCTGGCCTGCCTGAACGCTCATGGCCAGACCGAACAGGACAACGCTGGAAGCTCGAAGTATCGGATGCATCGGATGACTCTCCCCCGGCGACACCGTATCACTTCGCTTCGGTGTCGGCACGGCGTGAACGCACAATTCAGACGACGGCGTAGCGTTGCCGATAGGCGGCCAGGCGGGCATGTTCGGCAGCCATGCGAGGTTGATTGGCGGCGTACTCCATGACCTCGGCCAGACCGGCGATCGCCAGTACCGGAATGTCGTATTGTGCGCCGATCTCCTGCGCGGCGGACTGTTCGCCCCGGCCGCGCTCCTGGCGGTCCAGTGCCACCAGCACGCCGGCCGGCGTGGCACCGTGCTCGCGGATCAGGGCGAGCGACTGGCGCACGGCGGTTCCGGCGGTGATGACGTCGTCGATGATCAGCACCCGGCCCTTGAGTGGCGCGCCGACCAGCGTGCCGCCTTCGCCGTGATCCTTGGCTTCCTTGCGGTTGTAGGCAAACGGCAAATCGCGACCGTGCTCGCCGGCCAGGGCGATGGCGGTGGCCGCGGCCAGTGGAATGCCTTTGTAGGCCGGTCCGAACAGCATGTCCACCGCCAACGTGTCATGGACGAGGCGCGCGGCATAGGCCGACCCCAGTCTGGCCAACGCCGCGCCGGACGCGATCCGGCCGAGGTTGAAGAAGTACGGACTCTGGCGTCCGGATTTGAGGGTGAAATCGCCGAAGCGCAAAACCTCGTTCTGCAGGGCGAGTTCGATGAAATCGTGTTGATAAGCGTGCATGGGCATCGATGACAGGTAAGTGGGATGCAAGGCCGATTCGCAACGGCAAGGTTGTTATGATGCCGCATCACGCCGCGCGCCGCCTGTCGACGCCGTCCGAGTCCTCGAGTTTTGTTGCGGAGAAATGCATGCGCATCGTCAGTCTCAACGCCAACGGTATCCGTTCAGCCGCGCGCAAGGGCTTTTTCGACTGGTTCGACGCCCATGATGTTGATGTTTTGTGTCTGCAGGAGACCAAGGCACGTACGCACCAACTGGTCGACGATCCGGTGTTTACGCGTGCCGGGTACCACGATTGCTTCCACGATGCCGAGTGCAAGAAAGGGTATTCGGGTGTGGCGATTTATTCGCGCCGCGAGCCCGATGAAGTGCTGACCACGCTGGGGCGGGAGGATTTCGATCGCGAGGGACGATACATCGAGGCGCGTTTCGGCAATCTTTCCGTGGTGTCGCTGTATTTTCCGTCGGGCTCGTCGGGCGATGAGCGTCAGCAGTACAAATTCCGCATCATGGAATGGTTTGCGCCGGTCCTCGACGCATGGTTGGCGAGCGGTCGCGATTACGTTCTCTGCGGCGACTGGAACATCGTGCGCAGTGAGCGGGACATCAGGAACTGGAAGTCGAACCAGAAAAATTCGGGCTGCCTGCCGGCCGAGCGGGCGTGGCTCAACGGCATGGTCGCCGATGCCTGCGGTGACGACACGCCGGCGCCCGAACATGGCTGGCTGGACAGTTTTCGCGCGCTCAAGCCCGACACGGTTGAATACACCTGGTGGTCCAATCGCGGCCGTGCACGTGAAAACAACGTCGGGTGGCGCATCGACTATCAGCTGATCACGCCGTCGCTGCGCAAGCGTCTGCAAGGCTGCTCGATCTATCGCGACGAGCGCTTTTCAGATCATGCGCCGTACACCGTGGATTACGCCGAGTGAATACACCGAAAAAGGCGAAGTTCAAGGGTTGGCGCGGCATCGTCGCGGCATTCGCCACGCCGTCGGCGGGAACCATGTGCCTGCTCGGGTTCGGTTCCGGCCTGCCGTTTTTGCTGGTCGGTTACACCTTGTCGATCTGGTTGCGCGAGGCGGGGTTGGAGCTCGGCGCGATCGGCCTTCTGAGCTACGTCAGTCTGTTCTACGTGTTCAAGTTCGTGTGGGCGCCGTTGCTGGATCGTTGGAAGGCACCGGTTCTGGGGATTCTCGGACGTCGTCGTGGTTGGCTGGTGTTGGCGATCATGGTCCTGATCGCGGCATTGGTCGGAATGGCGGTGGTGGGGCCGTCACAATTGACCTTGTTCGTTGCGCTGGCGGCGCTGAGCGCATTCGCCGGCGCCACGCAGGACACCATGGTTGACGCCTACCGCATCGAAATCGCGCCCGTGGAGGCGCAGGCGGCGCTCGCTGCCACTTATACACTGGGGTATCGTTTCGGCCTGATTCTGTCGGGGGCGGGGGCGCTTTACATCGCCGCGCTCGGTGGTTGGCGCATGGCGTATTTCAGCATGGCGGCGATGCTGGTGATCCCCCTCGTCACGGCGTTGATTGCGCGTGAGCCGCCGCTCGAACGTGCGTTGGAGCGTCCCGATTTCGGTGAGGCGTTCGCGCAGCCGTTCATGGATTTTTTCCGGCGGTATGGCACCGTCGTGGGGGTGGTTCTGCTGGTGTTTGTCGGGTTGTTCAAGCTGCCGGATCAAATGCTCGGTGCGATCAACGGACCGTTCTACATCGATACGGGCTACACCAAGGAGCAGATCGCGACCGTCTCGAAACTCTACGGCGTGTGGATCGGTATCGGCGGCGCATTCCTGGGTGGTATTTCGGTAAGCGCGCTGGGGCTGCGCCGGTCCGTGGTGATTGCGGCGCTGGCGTTGGCGGTATCCAATCTGATGTATCTGCTGATGGCGTTGAATCCCGGGCAGACCTGGGCATTTTTGGCCGCGATCTCGGGTGACAACGGGGCACTCGGGTTTTCCGGCGTGGTGTTGATCGCGTTCCTGTCGGGCTTGACCAGTCGGGAATTCACGGCCACGCAATATGCATTGCTGAGCTCCCTGGCCAACCTGCCGGGGAAACTGATCGGCGGTGCATCCGGTTTCATCGTGCAGGCATCCAGTTACAGTGCCTTCTACGTGTTCAGTACCCTTTCGGTCGTCCCGACGCTGCTGATCTGGTGGTGGCTGGTGCGACGGGCGCACATTGCGGCGCCGGACAGGTGAAGCCCGACACGATTAGTGCCACAATGGAAAGACAGGGGCGACTTGAGTTTGGGGCACATGGGGGAAACGTCATGCCGGACATCGTGGTTCGCCATATCGAAGATGCCGTGGCCGAGCGCATCAAGACGCTTGCACGCGAGCGCGCCTGGTCCATCAATGACGTCATCTTGCATGCCTTGCGTTTTGGCCTGGGCATGGGAGGCGACGCCTTCGCGAAACATGAGACCGAATTCCACAATGTCGCGCATTTGGGCGGCACGTGGGACGCCAGTGAAACGGCTGCTTTCCAGGAGGCGCTGGATGCCTTGATGGCGACCGAGACCGAACGCCTGAAGCGTGAGGGCGAGCCGCAGCGCAGTTCCGATTGAACCGTTGGCGTTGAAGGCGGGTCAGCCCAACGGGCGAGCGGCAGGGTGAATCGATCCCAACAGTCGTTTGCCGCGTGCGCCCGTTACCGTGGGCAGGTTGCCCGGTTGCTCCAGCAGCCGTTGACGCGCCAGCCAGGCGAAGCCCATCGCTTCCATGTAATCCGGGTCCACACCGCGCGTCGCTGTGCTGCGAACCCGGCGTGGTGCCAATGCGTCCGCGAGTGATTGCATCAGTACCGGGTTGTGCACGCCGCCGCCGCAAACCAGCATGTCCTCGACGGCCGGCGCGTTGTCTTGCACGGCATCGGCGATACTGTGCGCACTCAGCGCCAGCAACGTTGCCTGGACATCGGCTGGCGCCAATGCGTCGGCTCGGGGATGCGCATCCAGCCAGCCGAGGTGGAAATATTCACGACCGGTGCTTTTGGGGGCCGGCAGCGCAAAATAAGGGTCGGCCAGCCATTCGGTCAGCAGTGTTTCGTCGCACCGGCCGCGGGCGGCAAACGCGCCGTCGCGATCGAATGGTTGCTGGCAGTGGCGTTGGCACCATGCATCCATCAGGCCGTTGGCCGGGCCGGTGTCGAAGCCGCGTACGCTGCCATCGGCATCGACAATGGTGAGGTTGGCGATACCCCCCAGGTTGAGCACGGCCAGCGAGTGCCCGGGGGTTGCCAGCATGGCGGCGTGGAAGGCAGGCATCAATGGCGCGCCCTGACCGCCGGCAGCCATGTCCGCGCGACGAAAGTCGGCCACGGTGTCGATACCGCAACGCTCGGCAATCAGCCACGGATTGCCCAGCTGCAGGGTGAACCGATGGTCGCCGCCGGGACGATGGCGCAGGGTCTGGCCGTGCGAGCCGATGGCGCGGACGGCGTGGGCGGCGATGTCGGATTGACGCAAAAGCGCCTGCACGGCGTCGGCGAAACAGGCACCGACAGCGGTATCCAGATGGCCGAATGCATCCAGGTCGATGGCGGCTTCGCCTTGCGATACGGCCAGCAGGCGCGCACGCATTTCGTCGGGCCACGGGTGCACCAATGCGTCCAGCAAGCGGGGTTCGGGGTCGAACGTGCACAACGCCGCATCAATGCCGTCGGCGCTGGTGCCCGACATCAGGCCGATATACAACGCGTCGGCCGGGTCCGTACCCCCGTCAATCGAGGTGGCTGGCATCCGCGGCCGTCTTCGTGTTGCTCGCCAGCTGGAAGTGGCTGTCCATTCGTTGCAGTCGCGCCAGCAGAGGCTTGGTGTGTTGTTCGAATTTGGCCATCAACTTGGGCGCCAGCGGTTTGGGCTTGGGCAAGGTGACCGTCAACGGATTGACGGGCTTGCCGTGCAGCAGCACGCCGTAGTGAAGGTGCGGTCCGGTCGCCCAGCCGGTCTGTCCCACGTAACCGATGACCTGGCCTTGATGAACATGCGAGCCGACATGCAGGCCGGGCGCGTAGCGCGACATGTGCCCGTAATAGGTGGAGTAATTGGCATTGGTCTTGATGCGAATGTAACGACCATAACCGCGAACCCAGCTGTGTACGGTGATCACCCCGTCGCCGGCCGCGTGGATGGGGGTACCCATGGGGGCGGCGTAGTCGACGCCGGCATGCAGCTGCCGTTTGTGAACGACCGGGTCCATGCGATAACCGAAGCGCGAGGAAATGCGTGTGAACTTGATCGGCACGCGCAACAGGGCCTTTTGCAACGGACGACCGTCTTCGCTGTAGTAGCCGGTCTTGCCGTCGGGAAGCGTGTAGCGATATGCGGTGTAGCGATGCCCGCGGTGATAGAACTCGGCGGCGAGGATGTGACCGGAGTGGAGGTAGGCGCCGTCGCGGTACACCGCGTCGTAGATGACGGTGAAACGGTCACCTGCGCGTACTTCGCGGGCAAAATCGATGTCGTATTTGAAGACGTCCGCCAGCTTCACCATCATCGCGTCACTCATGCCGGCCTTGGCGGCGGCCGCGAACAGCGATGACTGGATGACGCCGTGGGCCACTTTGCGGCGGTGCTGCAATTGCCGCGCCTTGACTGTGCGGGTGGCGGCATCCCCATCGAAATGCAGCGTCACGCGATGGGTGGCGTCCGGATCAAAACGCAACGCTTCGAGATTGCCTTGCGTGCCGAGCTTGAACGCGAACACGTCGCCGGGGTGAATGTTGCGCAATGCGTCGGAGTCCTTGGTCGCACTCAGCGCCTGATGCATTTCACCGAAGCCCAGCCCCTGGGACTGGAAGATGTCGGACAGCGTCTGCCCCGGCTCGACTTTGACGTTGACCCAATGCGCGCTGGGAGTGGTGTGGGCCGCTGGCGGCAGTGCCGGCAACGACAGCGGCATGGTGACATGCGATGGTTGGGTATTGACACGCTTCATGGCGTGCGCCCAGCCGGGAATCGCGACCGCGGAGAGCAGCGTCATCAATGTCACGGTGGCGATCAGTACCAGACGCTCGCGACGCCAATGCAGCGGATGGGACGTGTTGCAATCGGCGAATGACCAGTGCGAGCAGCGGCGATAGAACCGCACATGCCGTCGCTGAACCTTGCGCTGTATTGCCAGACGGCGTGTGCTGTGCGACCCATGACGCTTATCACCCATCTTGTTATTCTCACGTGCTGGTCAACCTGAGCGCACCTTAACCGGCATGTGAGAGCACGTCAATAAGTGTTTGGTTTCAATGTGTTGCGCGTCACAAGGGGTTAACGCACAATTAACTCTGTTCATTGGCCTGGAAGTTTCTTTCCCGTTTTTCACCTGTTTCTACGATTGGAAGTGCACTCATGAGCGAGATTGCGCCGGCCCTTGCCCTGATCGGCCGTGGCGCCGATGAAATCATCAAACCGGAATCCCTTGAAGCGCGCCTGCAACAAGGTCGTCCCCTGCGAATCAAGGCCGGCTTTGACCCGACGGCGCCCGACCTGCATCTCGGACACACCGTGTTGCTCAACAAGATGCGTCAGTTTCAGGATCTCGGGCATACCGCGATCTTCCTGATCGGCGATTTCACCGGTCGCATCGGCGATCCCACCGGCAAGAACATCACACGCAAGCCGTTGACCACCGAAGAGGTCAAGGCCAACGCCGAAACCTATGCCAGTCAGGTCTTCAAGGTGCTCGATCGCGAACGTACCGAAGTGCGTTTCAACAGCGAGTGGTTCGATGCCATGAGCGCCGCCGACATGGTGCGTCTGGCGGCGCAGCATACGGTGGCGCGCATGCTCGAGCGCGACGATTTCACCAAGCGCTACAAGGCGCAGCAGCCGATCGCCATTCACGAATTCCTGTATCCGCTGGTGCAAGGCTACGACTCGGTGGCGCTGGAAGCCGATGTCGAGCTCGGTGGCACCGATCAGAAATTCAACCTGCTGGTCGGGCGTGCACTGCAGGAACATCACGGTCAGCCACCCCAGATCGTGCTCACGATGCCGCTGCTGGAGGGGATCGACGGCATCAACAAGATGTCCAAGTCACTCGGCAACTACATCGGCATCGACGAACCGGCCATCGATATCGTCACCAAGACCATGAAGATCGGCGACGACTTGATGTGGCGCTGGTTCGAACTGTTGAGTTTCGATGTGTCGATGGAGGAACTGACCGTCATGCAACGCGATGTTGCATCGGGCCAGCTCAACCCGCGCGATGCCAAGTTGCGGCTGGCGCGCGAGCTGGCCACGCGGTTCCACGACGCGGCGGCAGCGGAGAAGGCCGTCGCCGGTTGGCATGCCGTGGTGCGGGGCCGGGGTGATACCTCATTGTTGCCACTCAACGAAATCGCCATCCCGCCCGAAGGCCTGCGCATGGCGGCATTGTTGAAGTCCGCCGGCCTGGCCAGCAGCAACTCCGAAGCCAACCGCAAATTGAAAGAACGCGCGGTACGCATTGATGGCAACGTCGTCGAAGACGCCCAGCGCGTTTTCATGCCGGGTTTCGAAGGCGTGCTGCAGATCGGAAAACGCAACTTTGCGCGTGTTCGTCTGCACGCGCAGCCCGCGTCGGCGGATTGAAATTTCAGGCTGGCCAAGGTGTTGCGAAAAGCTTGCAGAAAGTGCTTGCCAAAAATCCGGAGTGCGGATAAAGTTCGCGCCCCGCTTGAGACAGACGTCGTGAACGGCCTCGCAGATCCCGGCAAGAATTTTCGCCGAAGGGTGTTGACGGAACCGGAAAACGATCTATAATAGGCGGCTCGCTTGGGACGAAACGTTCCACGGCGAAGGGCTCGCAAGGGCCCGCGAGAGAGATCTTTGACAGTGTGCGCAGGTGACTTGTGTGGGCGTCTTGCCTTGGATGCATGTCCAAGAAGCAAGAACGTCCAAACCTTTAACCTAAGTAGTTCAGCGATGAATTGCGAGGTGGGTTTCGGACCTTCGAAAGAACAGATCGGCCTTCGGGTCGGTCGAAAATTCAAGTGAAGAGTTTGATCCTGGCTCAGATTGAACGCTGGCGGCATGCCTAACA